>NZ_JCBAMT010000023.1:0-74833 GCF_059760445.1 Achromobacter sp. D7-1
CGCTTTACTGCTGAAGTCTTTTGTTTTTTAATGTACCGGGCACCAGCATACATCCCCCCAAAAGGGTGGCGGGCGGCGGGGCCAGTTTTTTAAAAGACCCCCCCCCGGCCCTGAAGGGGACCCTGGCCCGTCCCCCTGGGGCCCGCCCCCCCCCCCGCCGTCACCGCCAATGCGGCCGCCACGTACAGCGAGATCGCAAAGGTCGAGTTCCAGGACTTGAACAGGCTGGCGATGATCAGCGGCGCGAACCCACCGCCGACGATGCCGGCCAGCGTGTATGCCAGCGAAGACCCCGCATAGCGCACGCGGCCCGGGAACTGCTCGGTGACGAATGCGGCCTGCGGGCCGTACATCAGCGCGTGGATCAGCAGGCCCACCACCACCGCCGCGCAGATGGCGATGGGATGCGCGGTGTCCATCAGCACGAAGAAGACGAAGGCCCAGATCATGCCCAGCACTGCGCCTGCCAGGTACACCGGACGCCGGCCGATCTTGTCGGATAGATGCCCGCACAGCGGCACCGCAAGCGCATTCAGCGCGGCGCCCAGCATGGTGGCAGTCAGGGCCATCGGCCGCGACAGGTGCAGCACCGTCGTCACGTAAGTCAGCGTGAACACCACCACCAGCGCATAGAGCACGTCGGAACCGATGCGCGAGCCGCCGGCGATCAGCAGCTGGCGCCAATACTGTCCCAGCACTTCCTTGATGGGAGTGGCGGCGGTTTCGCGCTTCTGTTCCATTTCCAGGAATACAGGCGTCTCTTCAACGCCGCGGCGCAGCCACAGGCCGAACAGCACCAGCGCCACGCTGGAGACGAACGGCAGGCGCCAGCCCCAGGCCTGGAAGTCCTCGGGGCTGAGGAAGGCCGAGACCGCCGCGATGAAGCCCGTGCCTATCAGCGTGCCGCAGGACGGTCCGATCTGCGTGAACGAAGCGTTGCGCCCGCGCTGGTCCGGCTTGCCGTGCTCCATCGACAGCAGCACCGCGCCGGCCCATTCGCCGCCCAGGGCCACGCCCTGCACGAAGCGCAAGGCCACCAGCGCCACCGGCGCCCACACGCCCCAGGACGCGTAGGTCGGCAACAGCCCCATCAGGCCGGTGGAAATGCCCATGATGACCAGGGTGGCGACCAGGACGAACTTGCGCCCCAGCCGGTCGCCCAGATGCCCGAAGACAAAGCCGCCCAACGGCCGCGACACGTAGCCCACGGCATAGGTGGAAAAAGCCAGGATGGTGCCCGTCAGCGGGTCGAAGGACGGAAAGAAGATGGCGTTGAATACCAACGCCGCCATAAGGTTGTAGATGGTGAAGTCGTACCACTCCAGCGTGGTGCCGACCGAACTGGCCAGAGCCAGCCTGCGCATCTTGTTGGGCGCCGCAGCGGTCTTGATCGCCGCGGCGTCGTACAAGGTTTCTTCAGCCATGGGGTTCCCCTTGAATATGATGTTTGCTGCCAGGCCACGACGGGCTTAGCGCAGGTCGCCAGCCGTCAGCTTCCAGCCCAGTTCCAGCAGCCAGGCGCCGGACGGATCGGTATCGAAAGCGCTGCAGGCCTGGTCGCGCAAGGCATGCGCGGCCGCCGCGGAGCTCGCCTCCACCACGAACAGGGGCGCCAGCACGCGGTTCTCGGCGGACTCGCGCGGCAGGGGCGTGCTGAGCGCCGCATCCGGCACCAGCAGATAGGACTGCACGAAGCCGTCGGCCTCTGCCAGCTGGGCGCCCAGCGCGCTGGCCCGGACGACCTGCGCCTCGCCGTCGCCAGTCGCCGGCAGCGGCAGGACCACGAGTTCGCTGCCGGAGCCGAAGCCGGTCACGGCCCGCACGGCGCAGACGCGGCGCATGGGATCGCGCATCCGGTCCAGGTTGGTCACCGACCATGCGGTCTGGCGTTCGAACGCCGCGCGGTAATCGGACGTAGTGAAGGCCGCCAGCGATTCGGTGCGGTACAGGCCCAGGTACTTACGGCAGCCCTGCCGCGACAGGTAGCGCGCGCCCGACAGGAAGCCGGGGATGCGCACGCGCTCTTCCACGTGCTCGCGGTCGTACCAGCGGTTGAAATCGGCGTCGTGGGCGGGGTCGGCGTCAGTAGCGACGAACAGCAGGCCGTGAGGCGGGAGAGATGATTCGGTGTGCGTGCTCATGGGCGGAAGACAGGAAATTCCTTCGATTGCGGAAGGCTCCATCTTCAGCCGGCCGACTGGCGGCGGACAAACGAGTAATTTTTCTGCGCGGCAACAGAATTACTGAAAGACGCCCTAGGGATAACACTATTGCGCCGAGCCCAATCGCGGCGCGGTGACCGAGGAGGTGAACTGGTCCGAAGCGCGGCTGGCGAGCTCGGCCACCAGCCGGATCGCATCCGACCCGGCGCTTTCCAGATAGCTCACCACCAGCAGCTGGGGCGGCACCGGAATGTCGCAGCGGATGATCTGCACTTCGCCGCGCGCCACGTACTCGTAGATGGGCGGCAGCGGCACCAGCGCGCGGCCGAATCCGCTGCGCACCAGCCGCGCCAGCGCGGAGATCGAACTGACGCAATGCACCTTGCCCTGCGGCATGCCGACTTCGCGGTACAGGGCCTTGAGCGCTTCGTGCGGCTGCGATCCCGGACTCATGGTCAGCACCGGCTCGCTCAGCAGTTGCTGCGCGGTCAGCGCTTCCTCGTCGCCGGCCGGCCCGACCCAGCCCATCTCCATGGGCAGGCAGGTAGTGCTGATGATGCCGCTGTCGTTCAGCAGATCGGTCTGCAACGCGATGTCGAGCGTCCCTTCACGCAGGCCGCGGTGCAGGGCCCGCGTGGTCTCGGACGTGAGCTGCACTTCGATGCCCGGATAGGTGGAGCGCAGATTGGTCAGGAATCCGATCAGCCAGGTATGCACCACGGTCTCGATGGCGCCGATGCGCACCAGGCCGAAGACCTCGTCGCCGCCCTTGCCCAGCGACAGGATCTGCTGGCGGATCTCCAGCAGCCGCTCGCCGTAGTCCAGCAGCCGGGTGCCGGTGGCGGTCAGCCTGAGTTCCTTGGCGTCGCGCTCGAACAGGCGCGCGCCGATGTCCTCTTCCAGCGAGGCGATGCGGTTGGCCACGGCGGCCTGGGTGATGTGCAGGCGGTCGCTTGCCGCCCGGAAACTGCCCAGGCGCGCCGACCACAGAAAGGCTTCGACAAAACGCGTATTCATCTCGGTACGACGCGGCAAGGCATCGCGCAAGGGTTCAGAACCCCGGAGCGGCAAGCTCCGATCCCTCCACATGCTACCGCCATAAGGCCGGACGCGGCATGGGCTGCGGTGTGTCCGCATCAATGGTGCGTCGCGCACCAAAGTGGCTCAGGCGCGGCACCAGCGCGGGGCCGCCTGGCCCGCTCCCGAGCGCCGGCCTCACGGCCGGCAGTTGGCACGGCTCTTGCTTGATGCCTGGTATGCCAGCTTGTCCACCAGCGCCGCTTTCCGCGCACACCAGGAGTCCCGCATGATCCGCCGCAACGCGTCCGCCGCCGTCAACGCTCCCCGCGCTCGTTGAACCACCGATCCGAGGCCACTACATGGGAACCGCCTTTGCCATCATCGACATACCGCGCACGCTGGCCGATACCGCATACGGCACGCTGAAACGGGACATCCTGGACTTCCGGCTGGCGCCGGGCGACCGCTTTACCGAAACCGAAATCGCCGACCGCCTCCAGGTCAGCCGCACGCCAGTGCGAGAAGCCCTGTTCCGCCTGGAGCGCGAAGGCTATCTGGAGGTGCGGCAGCGCAACGGCTGGTTGGTCAAGCCGCTGGACTTCAACACGCTAGACCACTTCTACGAGCTGCGCAGCGTGCTGGAAGCGGCCGCCGTGCAGGCGCTGTGCGTGTCCGCCAGCGCCACTGGGCGGCAGCGCGCGCTGCGCCCGTTGGCCGACCTCTGGCTGGTCGACGAAAGCGAGCGCTCCAGCGATTGCGAGCGGCTGGCGGATCTGGACGAGCGCTTCCACATTGATCTGGTCGCCGCCGCCGGCAACCCGGAGATCGCACGAGTGCATCGCGCCGCCACCGAACGCCTTCGCATCGTGCACCGTTTGGCATTCACCGTGCCCGAGCGCATCGGCAAGGTTTACGAAGAGCACGCCGCCACACTCGAAGCCGCGCTGGCCGGCGACGCGCCACGCGCGATGGCGCTGCTGCACGTGCATATCCAGGGCAGCCAGGCCGCGGCGCGCGAGATCACGCTGCACCGCCTGCATGCCGCCCGCGGCGCACGCGCGGCATGACGTCTGCCCACGCGGGCGGTGCGCGCCCACCGCGCCTCAGCCCGCGCGCAGCCAGCGATGCAGCAGGCGGAACACCAGGGGCATGCAGAGGTACACCATGACCGGCGTCAGGGCCACGCTGGTGATCAGCACGCGCCAGAACACCGGCAGGAGGCTCAGCGGTTCGCTGGCCAGAATGGAAAACGCCAGCAGCACCGGAAAATAAGCCAGCCAGATGCTGACGGCCTGTTTCCAACGCGGCGGCGCGCTGGTCCTGGGCGCGAACCAATCGTCCGTGCCGCTGACGCGGCGCTCGTGGCTGGCGCGCACCAGCGCCGCGCCGCGTTCCAGCCACATGCGGCGCGGCAGGGAGTTTTCCCAGCGGCCGAGGCTGGCCGCGTCGGCAAAGCGCAGCACGATCTGATACTGGTCTCCGCCCTCCGGCGGCTGCAGCACGCCCGAGCCGAGAAAGCCTGGAAAGCCTGCGGCGAGGATTTCGCCCTGGCGCATCCAGGACAGGAAATCGCCATAGCGTTCGGGGGTGATGCGCCGGGTGACCAACAAGGTGATCGGGGCGGGACTGGACATGGCGGAACTCCTGGGACGGCGCGCAGCTTGTTATGCGGTACTCATGCAGTATCAACGCAGTATTAACCCTAGCAAGCGGCATGCCAGGACTGTCTGCCCTCGCTGCGGCCCCGCCATGGCATGCGACCGGGTTGCGGCGAGCGAGACTGCGCACCGCGTGGCACACCACTATGGTGAAGCACCCGCATTCCGCACCACGCTGGTGCCTCTCGCGGCCAGAGCTGCGACGACATCAGGGCGTCATGATCCTGAATAACCATATCCGCGATCGTGATTGAGCGTGCCTGCGTACAGGTCTACACTGAGATTCCCCGTCCACCCCTTGGAGCCTGCGCCCCATGAGCACCTATAAGATTGCCGTTTTCGTCGGAAGCCTGCGCGCTGCCTCGTTCAACCTGCGGCTGGCCCGCGCGCTGGAAAAACTGGTGCCCGCGGACTTCAAGTTCGAATACGTGAGCCTGGGCGACGTGCCGCTCTATAACCAGGACAACGAGAACAACCTGCCCGCCCCCGCCGCCAAGCTCAAGCAGCAGATCGCCGACGCCCAGGGCATCCTGTTCGTTTCGCCCGAGCACAACCGCTCCGTGCCGGCTGCCATCAAGAACGCCATCGACTGGGGTTCGCGTCCCTGGGGCCAGAACTCCTGGACCGGCAAGGCCGTCGGCATCGTCGGCACCTCGCCCAGCGCCGCCGGCACCGCCCTGATGCAGCAGCACCTGCGCAACATCCTGGCCGCCGAGGGCGCCAATGCACTGACCACGCCGGAAGTCTTCCTGCAATTCACGGAAGGCCTGGTCGACGACCAGTACAACATCACCAACGAAGGCACCCGCAAATTCCTGCAAGGCTGGGTGGACCGCTACGTGGACTGGATCAAGAAGTTCAACGCCTGATCGCCGCCGCTGCCGGCGCGGGCTCCTCCCGGCCGGCAGAGATCGCCCGTCTACCTCCGGGCGATCCAGCCCCCCGATACGTCGGGGGGCTTTTTTTGGTTCAACGATGACTCCAGTACCGCAATTCGCCGGATTACGCCAAGGCTAGAGGTGGGCATGAAGCTCACAGGCCACAAGACCGTGGCGATGTTTATGCACTATGTTCATACCGAGGACAAACCGGTGCGGGATGCGGCCGAACTGGTGGCGAATCGGCGGCTTCCGATTATCGGGGCCTCCCGTTCTATGGAGGCAACAACATGACAAGGAAGACGCCTGTGGCAGCGGAGAAACGCGCCGCCCTACCGGCTGGCTATGTCGGCATCCACGGTGGCATTGTGGAGTTACTGGATGCTGCGCGCCGGGCAGCGGCGCGCAGCGTCAATGCGCTAATGACGGCCAGCTATTGGGAGATTGGCCGCCGAATCGTGGAAGCTGAGCAGAAAGGCAGGCGGCGGGCCGGTTACGGCGAGCAGTTGATGGAGCGGTTGTCCGCCGATCTGACGGCTCGATTCGGTCGCGGCTTCGGCGTCAACAACCTGGAAAGCATGCGGCGTTTCTTCCTCGCCTACCCCCAGCCCGAGATTTCCCAGACACTGTCTGGGAAATTGGAAAACGAGCCTCCCGCAGAGAAATCCCAGACAGTGTCTGGGAAATTAAGCCTGTCCGAACTGGCCCAGGTCTTCACCCTGCCGTGGTCGGCCTATGTTCGGCTGCTTTCGGTCAAGGATGACCATGCCCGCCGGTTCTACGAGGCCGAGGCGCTGCGTGGGGGCTGGAGCGTGCGTCAGCTCGATCGGCAGATCGGAAGCCAATTCTACGAACGCACTGCCCTGTCCAAAGACAAAACGGCGATGCTGCTCAAGGGTTCTGTCGCCAAGCCCGAGGATGCAGTCACGCCCAACGACGCGATCAAAGACCCGTATGTGCTGGAGTTCCTCGACCTCAAGGACGAGTATTCAGAATCCGACCTGGAAGCGGCCTTGATCCAGCGCCTGGAAGACTTCCTGTTGGAGCTGGGCGAAGGCTTCACCTTCGTCGGGCGGCAGCGCCGGCTACGCATCGACCAGACTTGGTATCGGGTGGATCTGTTGTTCTTCCATCGCAAGCTGCGTTGCCTGGTCATCATCGACCTGAAGCTGGGCAGCCTGACCCATGCCGATGTCGGTCAGATGCATATGTATTGCAACTATGCCAAAGAGCATTGGGCCTACCCGGATGAGAACCCGCCGGTGGGCCTCATCCTGTGTGCCGACAAGGGCCATGCTCTGGCGCGGTATGCGCTCGATGGCTTGCCGACCAAGGTGATGGCCGCCAACTATCGGACGGTGCTGCCGGATGCCGAGTTGTTGCAGAAAGAGTTGGAGGACACGCGGCGTCTACTGGAATCGCGCGCTTTGAAGAAGCCCGAGCAATCCCAGCGATAGCCGGGCGTCCCGGTGTGCGCTACTGCGCGGCGTGGGGGCTCACACTTATCCCCGCCATCTGTGGAGAAGGTTGAGGACAGCCTTGGGGCATAGTGAAAATCCCCTTTCCCGCCAGGCACTTGCAAGTGCCGATCAAAAATTGCGCAATCATCCTTTTGGATGATTTTTGGCCCACTTATCCACTGAAATCGGGATGAACCGGCGGACTTGCGCCGCAACCGCAAGGCAATGTGCATTTGTCCCCGCGTTCTGTGGAAAAGCATGAGGACAGTATGAGGGCAGGTCGGAAATCCCCTTGCATATCAAGCGCCTGCAAGGGGTGGTCAAGAATGGCTCAAACGCCGTATCGACGTGCCTCGGTTGTCCCCGGCAAATGTGGATAAGCCTGAGGACAGTATGAGGGCAGCCTGCAAAATGCCTTACAGGCCAAGCACTTGCAGGGGCCGCTCAAGAAACGCTCAAGTCCCCCGGCCCGGCGATGCCGCGACGATAGAGGACGGCGGGAGACGAAAGCGAGACAGGCTTGTCCCCACCGAATGTGGACAAGCCTCTGCACAGTCGGATAACAAGCTGAAAAAACCTTTATCCGACAATCACTTGGAAGGCGTGCTCAAGAAAGGAGCAGCAAGCGGACTCACTCGTTCCCTTCCAGCCGCATGCCTATCTTCAAGCCGACCTGCCAGTGCGCCACCTTGCCGTCCTTGATGTGGCCGCGCACTTCGGTGACTTCGAACCAATCCAGGTTGCGTAGCGTCTCGGACGCGCGCGCAATGGCCTGGGCAATGGCATCGTCGGTGGACTTGGTGGAAGAGCCCACCAGTTCGATCTGCTTGTAGACATGATTCGACATAGCTCGTCTCCGCTTAGGGGGTGAGTCGTGCATCGTCGGCCTGGCGGCGGTGTTCCGGCGCTTACGACCGGCAATCCATTCGAACACACAGCATACGCCCACGGCGCTAGAGTGGTGTTACGAGTTCCGTCGCACCGGCCTCGGCGCGGCGGAGCGCGTTCCCGCAACGCAAGCAAGGAGGTGCCGTCATGCCTGAACGAAAAACCCTGGAACGAGCGGCGCGCGACAAACGCCAAGGAAAATCCGCTTCCACGCAGGCCGGAGAATTCGTGCGCGAGGAAATCGAACACGTGCGCGAAGGCAAGCACGGCGTGCGCTCCACCAAGCAGGCCATCGCGATCGGGCTGTCCAAGGCGCGCCGCGCTGGCGTGGCGCTGCCCACGCCCAAGAAGGCCAGCGCAGCAACCAAGCGCAAAGCCAAGCAGGACAGCGATGCGGCCCATGACGGACATGCCAAGTCCACCAAACGCGCCAAGGCCACCACCACCGCCCTGAAGAAGGAAAGCGCCAAGCCCGCGTCGCGCACCGCCTTGTCGCGACAGGCCAGCGCCTCGGCATCCAAGCGTAGCGCCGCCGCCCGCTCGGCCGCGGCCAAAAAGGCTGCCGCCACCAAGGGCGCTGCAGGCCGTTCCGCAGCCGCGAAGAAGGCCGCCCGCACGCGCGCGGCGAACCAGCGGGCCAGCCACGCGCATTGAGGCGTAAGGCGATCTATGAGGCCGGGCTAGCCGGCCTCGAACGCCTTGAAGCGCTCGTGCAGGAACTCGCGCAGGCGCTTGACCGCCGGCGACAGCAGCATGCGGTGCACGCACAGCAGATACAGCGGCGAGGGCTCGCTGGTGTAGTCGGCCAGGACTTCGATGAGCCGGCCCGCCCGCAGATCGGCCAGCACGTCATAGCGTGATTTGTAGGCCAGGCCATGGCCGGCCAGCGCCCATCGGCGCACCAGTTCGCCGTCATCGCCCACGCGGTCCCCCTTGACCGGGACGGTGAGCGCGGCGCCCTCGTGCCTGAAGGCCCAGCGGTCATGCAGGGTTTCGCCCAGCACGAAGGACAGGCAGTTGTGGCGGCGCAGGTCATCGGGCACTTGCGGCACGCCATGGCGCGCCAGATAGGCGGGCGAAGCGCAGACGACGCGGCGGTTGTGCTCGGACAGAGGCAGCGCCACCAGCCCGGAGTCGTTCGGCGTGCCATAGCGCACCGCCAGATCGACCGGCTGCCGGTACAGGTCTGCCAGGCGGTCGCTGATGCGCACCTGGAGGTTGACGCGCGGATGCCGCTCCTGGAACTCGTCCAGCCACGGCAACAGCACATGGCGGCCCAGGTCGGACGGGATGGACAAGGACAGGGTGCCGGAGATCTCCGTCTTGTTGCGCGCCACGGCGTTGCGGCCCGCTTCCAGCGCCGACAGCGCCGAGCGGGCATGCTCCAGATAGCGTTCGCCGTCGCTGGTCAGCCTGAGACTGCGCGTCGAACGCACGAACAGGCGCGCCTCCAGGGCCAGTTCCAGGCGCTTGAGCGCCGCGCTGGCGACGGCGGGCGTCAGGTCCAGTTCGCGCGCGGCGGCGGAAAAGCTGCCCTGGTCCGCCGCCGCCATGAATATCCTCAGATCCTCGAAGCGCACCATGCCGGCCTCATTTTCAAAAAATTATTGAAACTGAGTGCGATGCTAGCCGCTTTTTCCCCGCTCTGGACTGGGTAATCATGGCTGCATTCCCCCGACACGCAAGGAGCCACCCCATGAAAATCGAACTGAACGGCAAGAAGGCCCTGGTCACCGGATCGTCCGGCGGCATCGGCCTGGCCATCGCCGCGGGCCTGGCCGAGGCCGGCGCCGAAGTCGTGCTGCACGGCCGCAGCGCCGACAAGCTGGCGCAGGCCGCCGCCTCGCTCGCGCAGCAGTTTCCCGCTGCCCGCGTGAGCACCGTGCAGGCCGACCTCGCCACCGCCGACGGCGCGGCCGCGGTCTCGGCCGCCCATCCCGACGTGGATATCCTGGTCAACAACGCCGGCTACTTCGCGCCCAAGTCCTTTACCGAAATCACGGACGACGACTGGCAATACATGCTGGACACCAACGTCATGAGCGGCGTGCGCCTGTCGCGCTATTACCTGCCGCGCATGCTGGCCGCCGGCTGGGGCCGCATGGTCTTCATCTCCAGCGAATCCGGCGTGCAGATCCCCGCGGAAATGATCCACTACGGCGTCAGCAAGACCGCCTTGCTGGGCGTGTCGCGCGGGCTGGCCGAATTGACCGCCGGCACCGGCGTCACCGTCAATGCCGTGCTGCCCGGCCCCACGCGTTCGGAAGGCGTGTCGGACTTCTTCGCAGAAATGGCCAAGGAGCAAGGCGTGACGCAAGACCAGATGGAACGCGACTTCATCGCCCAGCACCGCCCCACTTCGCTGCTGCGGCGCCTGGCCACGGTGGAAGAAGTGGCCAACATGGTCGTCTACACCTGCTCGACGCAAGCCGCGGCCACCAATGGCGCCGCGCTGCGCGTGGACGGCGGCGTCGTGCGCTCCATCATCTGATCACGGCCTGAACCCATGAAAGCCATCGCCTACTTCAAGAACCTGCCCGCCGACCACCCCGAAGCGCTGCAGGACATCACCCTCGCCGACCCCGTACCCGGCGAGCGCGACCTGCTGGTCGAGGTCCGCGCCATTTCGGTCAACCCGGTGGACGTGAAGATCCGCGCCAACCGCAAGCCCAAGGACGGCCAGCCCGAGGTCATAGGCTGGGATGCCGCCGGCATCGTGCGCGCGGTGGGCGCCAAGACCAGCCTCTTCAAGCCCGGCGACCGCGTCTGGTATGCGGGCGCGTTGAACCGCCCCGGGGCCAACAGCGAGCTGCATGCGGTCGACGAGCGCATCGTCGGCCGCATGCCCGCCAGCCTGGACTTTGCCCAGGCCGCGGCGCTGCCGCTCACCACCATCACCGCCTGGGAACTGCTGTTCGACCGGCTGCGCGTGCTGGATAACGGCGCGCCCAGCCAGGGCAGCCTGCTGGTCATCGGCGCCGCAGGCGGCGTGGGATCCATCCTGGTGCAGCTGGCGCGCCAGCTGACCGGCCTGACGGTGATCGGCACCGCCTCGCGACCAGAAACTCAGGCCTGGGTACGCGAACTGGGCGCGCATCACGTCATCGACCACAGCCAGCTGCTGGCCGCCGAACTCAAGCGCATCGGCTTCCAGCACGTCAGCCACATCGCCGGCCTGACCCAGACCGATCAGCACTTCGCGCAGATGGCCGAAGCGATCGCGCCGCAAGGCAAGATCGCCTTGATCGACGATCCCGCCGCGATCGACGTGCGCCTGCTCAAATCCAAGTCGGCGTCGCTGCATTGGGAGTTCATGTTCGCACGCCCGCTGCACGGCACGCCCGACATGATCGCGCAGCACGAACTGCTGAATCAGGCCGCCCGCCTGATCGACGAAGGCACATTGCGCACCACGCTGGGCGCGCACTACGGCAAGATCAACGCCGAGAACCTGCGTCGCGCCCACGCCTTCATCGAAAGCGGCAAGGCACAGGGGAAGATCGTGCTGGAAGGTTTCTAGGATGCCCGCGTCATGCCTCGCCGCCAACCGCGGCGGGGCATCTCGCAATTGCAAGCAGAAAGCAGTACAAACTCGACTGCGCGCAATCGCATGCGCAACGCCATCGGGAGTCTCTTCTGCTCGACCACATTCTCAATCAGACGCTTGACCCCCTGCTCTGGGGTATGGTGGCCTTTACCCTGCTGATGCTGAGGCTGGCGCCCCTGCAAGGCTGGAAGGCCGTCATCGTCGCCGGCATCACGGCGGGGCTGGTCTTCGACACCATCCAGTTCCGCGTAGGCCCGCCGCGCCTGTGGGACGCGCTGGTGCTGGGTTCGGTGCTGGCCGCCTTGCTGGCGGCTGCCGTGCTGGAACTTCTGTTCCTGCTGCTGCGCCGCTCGCGCCCCGAGCGGGCCTGAGGCGGCAGGCAAGCCTGCGGTCCGGACCGCAGGCGCCTCGCGCGCACGCCGTCAGGCGCGCCCTTCCCGCTTGGCGCGGGCATGAGGATCGTTGATCTCGGCCTCCAGTTCGGCGATCAGCCACTCCAACCAGCCGTTTTCGCTGCGCGCGTAAACCACCGCGGCGGGCGTCTTGCCGCTGCGCCAGCCCGGCTGATGCGCATCCATCCACGCGCCCAGGCTCTTGTGCGGCGCCAGCAGGCCCGACAGCCAGGACCACAGGTAATCGGGCACGTTGCGGCGGAATCCTTGCGCGCAGGCGTAGAGGGTGGGCTCAAGCGGCAGGTTGCCGGCGCGCGCCAGCCTGGCCTGCACGCGGCGCAGGGTCTCGGCTGCGGCCTGCAATTGTTCGGTGCTGAGCTTTTTCATTCGAGGACTCCTGATCTTGGTTTGCCCGGATTATCGCCGCAGGCAGCGGCGCTTTCCAAGCGCCGCTTGCAACCATCAGGAACGCGCCGCCCGGGGCGGCTCCAGGCCCAGCAACGCGGTCGCGCTGAAGCGCGCGCCCGGTTCCAGCACTCGCATGCCGGTGCGCGCCTCGCCGCCCGCCGCCAGGTTGAACGCGTCCGCCACATTGGTGACCGGCTCCACGCACAGGAACTCCGAGCCCGCCGCCGTGTACACCACCAGGTGCGCAAAGGCCGGATCGGCATGCAGCGACAACTGATGCCCATCTGGCCAATGCAGGGTGGCCCGCCCTTCCCACTGCGACAGATAGGTATCGCAGCCGCTGGCCGAGCGCCGCAGTTCGCGCACGTGCACAGCCTTGCTGCCGGCAGGCAGTCCCTCTGCGTCCGCGGTCCACTCGCGGCGCGCATGCAGCGTGACGCGTTCGGCCGTGAAATAAGGATGCAGCCCCAGGCCGCAGGGCATGGACGTGTCGCCCAGATTGACGATGGACAGCGCCACGCTCAGGCCGCGCGCGTCCAGCTGATAGCGCTGCACGCATTCGAAGGGCCAGGGCCAGCCCAGCACGCCGGCGGGCTGCGCCAACACCAGGTCGACGCTGTCCGCGCTCAGGCTGCGCACGCTCCACGCCTGATACAGGCCCGCGCCATGGATCGCATGAGGTCGGCCGGGCACGGATTGCAACGCGTGCCTGGCGCCGTTGAAAGTGAACACGCCGTCGCGGATGCGGTTGGAGTACGGCGCCAGCGGATATGAGCCTGCCCGCGGCCAGCTCCCGGCGGGCCATTGCGTGTCGGTCAGCGGCACGATCCAGTCGTGCGCACCCGTGGACAGCCGGGTCAGGCGACCGCCGCCGCCCGGCGCGAATTCGGCCTGGTGCGGGCCGCTGGCGATGGTGATGCGCTCGCTGGCGTCGAGCGTGGCCGGGACGGATAAAGCCTGCATTTGAATGAAACTCCGGCGGCGGAAACGGGGCCGCGCGCTGCGATTGTGCCGTCCCCGGACTGGCGGGCGCAAGCGACTGCCGGACGCCTCATCCCGCCTCGGCTTCGACGCCGCACAACGCCAGCAGCCGGCTCAACGCAGGATTCCGGTTGGTCTCCAACCAGGCGATGCCATGCTGCAGCTTGGGCGCGTCCGCCGGCAACGGGCGGAACACCACGCCCTCCATGTTGAGGGACTCGATGTCCCGCGGAATGATGGCCACGCCGGTGCCGGCCGCGACCAGGCACAGCAGGGTCTGGGACGCTTCCGTTTCCCGCACCACGCGCGGCAGGAAACCCGCCTCCAGGCAGATGGCGTCCATTGCGCCGCGCAGGTGGAAGCCCTTGCCCGAGGGATAGGCGATGAACGGCTCTTGCGCAAGATCCGCGACGCCCAGCTCGGCCTTGCTCGCCAGCGGATGCGCATCGGCCAGCGCGATGGAAAACTCGCTGAGCATGAACCCGTGCGACACGATGTGTTTGCCCTCCAGGGGCAGAAAGCACAGCGCCGCATCCAGCGTGCCGTCCAGCAGTTTCAGACGCAGTTCGCCAGTCGGCAGCGGCCCCTGGATGTCCAGCGCGATATCGCTGTATAGGCGCCGGCAGTCGCGCACCAGCCCCGGCAGGCGCACATGGCTGGCGCGTCCGGTATAGCCCAGCCGCAGACTGCCGGTCTCGCCCCGGCCGGCCTTGCGGCAGGCCTCCACCGCGCCGTCCAACTGCCGGAACATGGGCTGGATGCTGTCCAGGAACACGCGGCCCGCCACCGTCAGCGCGACCTTGCGCGTGCTGCGGTCGAACAGCTTCACGCCCAGTTCCTCTTCCAGTTCGCGGATGCGCTGGCTCAAAGGAGGTTGGGCGATGTGCAAGCGCAGGGCGGCGCGGGTGAAGTTCAGTTCCGTGGCAAGGACCATGAAGCTATGCAGGTGGCGCAGTTCCATGTCGGGTATCGGTTATTGATATTCCATGAATATAAATGATGTTCCGATAATAAATTGGACGACTCAATCCCCAAGCCCTAACCTGCCACGCATCCAATAAACACACAGCGTGGAGACAAGCATGGCTGATCTTTCGGGGCGGGTGGCCCTGGTAACCGGTTCGACCAGCGGCATCGGCCTGGCCGTGGCGCGGCGCCTGGCGCGCTCCGGCGCGACGCTGGTGCTCAATGGCCTGGCCGACGCTGCCGCAGCCGATGCGCTTTGCGCCGAGTTCCGCGACACCTATGGCGTGCCGGTCCGCTTCCAGCCCTGCGACCTGCGCAAGCCGGCCGAGATCGAGGCCATGATGGCCGAGCTGAACCAGGTCTATGGCGCGCTGGATATCCTGGTCAACAACGCCGGCATCCAGCATGTGAGCCAGATCGAGGCCTTTCCGGTCGACAAGTGGGACGACATGATCGCCGTCAACCTGTCGGCCAGCTTCCACACCATGCGCACCGCGCTGCCGGCCATGCGCGCGCGCAACTGGGGCCGCATCGTCAACATGGCGTCCATCAGCGGCTTGCGCGGCCGCGCCGGCAAGACCGGCTACAACGCCACCAAGCACGGCCTGATCGGCCTGACCAAATCCGTGGCGCTGGAAACCGCGCAGACCGCCATCACCTGCAACGCCATCTGCCCCGGCTGGGTACACACGCCGCTGGTGCAGAAGCAGATCGACGCGCTGGCCGAACGCGAAGGGCTGGACAATGCCGCGGCCACAAACAGGCTGCTCGGCCTGCGCCAGCCTTCGGGCAAGTTCGTCACCCTGGAACAGATTGCCGGCCTGTGCGAATTCTTCTGCTCGCCCGACGCCGACGAAGTCCGCGGCGTGGCCTGGGCCATGGACGGCGGCACCACCGCAGCCTGAAGCCGCAGCGGCGGCCTCCATTGAACATGCGCGCAGGCCGCGCAGCGATACCGACAACGCCCCCGAGGAGTACAAGATGCTGGACCACACCCACGCGCCCACCGCCAAGAGCTGGGTCGACGGCGCCGACGGCCATCCGGATTTCCCGTTGCAGAATCTGCCGATGGGCGTGTTCCGCCACGATGGCGGCACGCCGCGAATCGGCGTCGCCATCGGCGAGCAGGTGCTGGATGTCCGGGCCGCCGTGGAACTGGGCCTGCTGGACGAGCTGGAGCCGGCCGCGCGCCAAGCGCTATCGACGCACAGGCTCAACGACTGGATGGCCTTGCGCGCCGCCGCCCGCAAGGCCGTGCGGCACGCCCTGTTCGCGCTGCTGGACGCCGCACACCCTGCCAGCGCGCGGCACGCGACGCAGGCCGCGCGCCTGCTACATCCGCAGGCCGAATGCGAGCTGCTGCTGCCTGCGGACGTGGGCGACTACACCGATTTCTATGCCGGCATCCATCACGCCAGCCACGTGGGCAAGCTGTTCCGGCCCAACAACCCGCTGATGCCGAACTACAAGCACGTGCCTATCGCCTATCACGGCCGCGCCTCCTCCATCTGCGCCTCCGACACGCCCGTGCGGCGGCCGCGCGGCCAGGTGAGGACGGCGACCGGCGTCGACGTCCCGGCCTACCGGCCGTCGGCGCAGCTGGACTTCGAACTCGAACTGGCGATCTGGATCGGCCCCGGCAACGCGCTCGGCGAGCCCGTGCCGCTGGAGCAGGCCGCCGGCCACGTGGCCGGCTATGGCCTGTTGAACGACTGGTCAGCCCGCGACATCCAGGCTTGGGAATACCAGCCGCTAGGCCCCTTCCAGGGCAAGAATTTCGCGTCCACGGTTTCGCCCTGGGTGGTGACTGCCGAAGCGCTGGCCCCGTTCCGCAGCGCCGCGATGGCGCGCGGCGATGGCGATCCTGAACTGCTGCCCTATCTGCGCAACGCCGACGACGCCGCCACGGGCGGACTGGCCATCGCGCTGCAAGCGTGGCTGTCCACGCCGCTGATGCGTGAACGCTCGCAAGCGCCGCAACGGCTGGCGGCATCCGATGCGCGCCATCTGTACTGGACTCCGGCGCAGATGGTGGCGCAGCACACGCTGGGCGGCTGCAACCTGCGCCCGGGCGACTTGCTGGGCTCGGGCACCATCTCCACGCCCGACGACAGCGGCCACGGCAG
Organism: Achromobacter sp. D7-1; assembly: GCF_059760445.1. NCBI lineage: Bacteria > Pseudomonadati > Pseudomonadota > Betaproteobacteria > Burkholderiales > Alcaligenaceae > Achromobacter > Achromobacter sp. D7-1. The sequence goes on from NZ_JCBAMT010000023.1 coordinate 16,487, forward strand.
CCTGCTCGAACTGACGCATGGCGGCAAACAGCCCATTACCCTGCCCTCGGGCGAAACCCGGCTGTTCCTGGAGGCCGGAGACGAAGTCACCCTGACGGCCCATTGCAGCCGCGAGGGTTTCCAGTGCATCGGCTTCGGTGCAAGCCGGGCGCGCATTATCGATTGACGTTCAATACCAGGCATCCCGCTAGACCTGGAGCCGGCCGGCGAGCCGGCGGCACACAAAGGAGGAATGACATGAAGAAGATCTTGGCAGCAGGCATGATGGTCCTGGCAAGCGCAAGCAGCGCCCCCGCGCTGGCGCAGGACTTCCCCAACCACCCGATCCGCCTGATCATCCCCTACTCCGCCGGCGGCGTCACCGACGTGGTCGGCCGCGCCCTGGCCGAGCAGTCCGGCAAGCGCCTCGGCCAGACCTTGGTGGTCGAAAACAAGACCGGCGCCAACGGCACGCTGGGCGCCACCCAGATGCTCAACACCGCGCCCGACGGCTATACCGTCACCATGGTGCCCATCGGCATCTTCCGCATGCCGCACATCACCGGCACGCGCTACGACCCGATCAAGGACCTGACCTACATCTCGATGATCGCCGGCTACAACTACTACGTCGCAGTCGCCGCGGACTCGCCCTGGAAGACGCTGGACGACCTGGTCGCCTACGCCAAGTCCAAGCCCGACACGATTTCCTATGGCACGCCGGGCGCCTACAGCAGCCAGCACATCGCCATGGTGCAGCTGGGCGAAGCCGCCCAGGCCAAGTGGACCCACGTCCCTTACAAGGGCGACGCCGACGCGCTGACCGCCATGCTGGGCGGCCACATCCAGGTGCTGGTCGGCGCCAGCACCATCCTGCCCTACGTGGCCTCGGGCAAGGTCCGCATCCTTGCGTCGCTGGGCGACAAGCGTTCGCCGGACCTGCCGGACGTACCCACCCTGAAGGAAGCCGGCTATCCCGTGGTGCACACCTCGCCTTTCGGCATCGCCGGCCCCAAGGGCATGGACCCGGCCGTTATCGCCAAGCTCGACGGCGCCTTCCGCGACACCCTCAAGGACGAGGCTTTCCTCGCCCTGCTACGCCAGTCCGGCGTGTCGCCGCAATACATGGATACCGCGACCTACACCAAGGCTGCCCAGGCCAGCGCGGAGACGGAGCGTGAGGTCATCAAGAAGTTGGGGAACATCATGAACAAATGAGGTACAGGCAAGGTCCGCGTGCGTCGGATCCAACGCCCCCTCAACTGTAATAAAACGTAAAATCCCAAGTACCCAAGAAACGCCCCAGCAATGGGGCGTTTTCCGTTGGGCTGGATTCCGGCGCACGCGGGATGTGGAATACACGCCACACCCCCCACTTTCCATGTCGGCGACCTGCTGGCATCATGCGGCGCGTAGGGCACCTGTCAAGCATCTGAACAAGGAAGAAAAAGTGCGATTCAGTTTTCTCAAGGCCCTGCTAGTCTGCCTGTGCGGCGCCATGCTGAGCGCCTGCACCACCTGGGACGTGGCGATGCTGCGCCACAAGGGCAAGCCAGTCAACGACATCGTGACCGAGTGGGGCGTCCCCGATCGCGTGTACGCCAGTGAAGACCTGCCGATCGGGCAATTGGTCTACATGTGGCAGACCTCCGGCGAAGTCTCGTGGGACGAGGCCGTCGGCAGCTTCTACGTTCCCCCGCCGGGCGGCGTCAGCTACGGCTTCGGCAACAACACGGGCACCATCTACCAGCGCCGCACCGGCGTCGCCAGCTGCTACACCATGCTCCACGTCGACGAGAAGGGCATCGTCGTCGGCGGCGACCTCGTCAACAACGGCACGACCTGCAAAATGTGGTGATGGCGGCGCCAGGCGGATCGCCCATGCGCCTCGCCAACCGGCCTCCCATCGGACAACCCGCAAGAGAATTCCTGATGACGAACATGAAAACCACCCTCATCCCCTTGCTCGCCCTAGCTCTGCTGTCCGGCCCTGCCTTCGGCGCCGAGAAAAAGCCCACGGAAGGCGACATTTCCCGGGCTATCGCCTATACCGACGTGATGCGCGCCTACGCCTACAGCAAGCAAGCCGCTGAGTTCAAGGCACGCTTCGACAAGATCGGCCCGGGCGCCGACGGTCTGGAAGCCATGACCAATGCAGCCAACCTCATGAGCCTGGCAAACCAGGCCATGCGCGCGGCCTGCGCACGCGAACCGCACTATGTGGAAAAAGGCATCGAGGCCTTCCGCTGCAGCAAGATCAAGTAGCCGGTCTTGAACAAGCCGTTTGAACCGCCGTTGCAGAACTGACGGCGATTGCAATCGCACTCTTTCGCAGGAACCTGCAACCAGGCCGCCATGCCCGCGGCCTGCGGCTTTCGACAAGACCACCGCCCGTTCTCTTCAATTCAGCGGGCGCCTGCTGGATGACGGGTATCGGCTTTGTTGTTTCTCCCCTTGCTGGTCGTCGTGTCGTAGCCGCCGCTCAGATTGGACGTACTTCGGGAACTGGCGCCATCGCTGTAGCTCGTGTCGTAGCCACCGCTCAAGTTGGACGTGCTGCGCGAGTTCCGCCCATCGCTGTAAGTCGTGTCGTAGCCGCCGCTCAGGTTGGACGTGCTCCGGGAGGTGGTGCCGTCGCTGTACCTCGTGTCCAAGCCGCCGCTCAAGTTGGATGTGCTGCGCGAAGTCCGCCCGTCGCTGTAAGTCGTGTCGTAGCCGCCACTCAGGTTGGACGTGCTCCGCGAGGTAGTGCCGTCGTCATAGGTGCAATCTTGCCCGCCCGACAGATTGGACGTGCATCTTTCCGCCTGGGCGGCCGCGGCTGCGAACACGGCAAGCACGACGAAAGACAACATGGGTGCGATTTTCATTTTTTCCTATGGCGTGGAGGCTGATGCCGTCATCGCCGCGCTGTTGTGCGGCGTGGCGACCACCATAGCGACTATTCCCGCGAGCGGATGCAGCGGTTTTGCGCAAAGCAATTTCAGCCGGTTTCGGGCCGGTTCAGTCGGTTTCCTGGCCTCATTTTCCGTACGCCCGCCCTGCCTGCCGGCGTAGCAATTCAATTGCTTCTGTTCTCGCCAAGCGCCGGCGACCGAGCAGTCGGCATGGCCATATTGATGCGACCTGGGGCAGCAGAGACCTGCGCCGACACAGGGCACGAGGTCATCAAGAAGTTGGGCAATATCATGAACAAATGAGTTCCGGATAAAACCAGCATCCGTCCCTCCCCGCAGCAGTCCAAGCGCCCGATACAATCACGGGCATGAATTCCGCAACGCAAAACACCGCCGCCGACGCCCACCCGGGCCACACCCCCATGATGCAGCAGTACCTCCGCCTGAAGGCGGAGGCCGGCCCCCTGCTGCTGTTCTACCGCATGGGCGACTTCTATGAAATGTTCTACGAAGACGCGGAGCGCGGCGCGCGTCTGCTGAACCTGACGCTGACCAAGCGCGGCTCGTCCAATGGCACGCCGATCCCGATGGCCGGGCTGCCGGTGCATGCCATGGAGCAGTACCTGGCGCGGCTGGTCGCCATGGGCGAGTCCATCGCCATCTGCGAGCAGATCGGCGACCCGGCGACCTCCAAGGGGCCGGTCGAGCGCCGCATCGTTCGCATCGTCACGCCCGGTACGCTGACGGACGACGCGCTGCTGCCGGCCAAGGCGGACCGCGCGCTGGCCGCCGTGTTCGTCGGCGGCACGGCGCGCGCGCCGCGTGCTGGGCTGGCCTGGCTGAACCTGGCCAGCGGCGAGTTCCGCGTGACCGAATGCGCGCCGGCGCAGCTGGAATCCGAACTGCACCGCATCGCGCCGGCCGAGATCATCTGCGCCGAGAGCGCCGAATTCGACTTTCCCTTCGAAGGCGCTCGCGCCCGCGTGCCCGACTGGCACTTCGAAGGCGACAGCGCGCGCGCCCACCTGCTGGCGCACTTCAAGACCGACACCCTGGCGGGTTTCGACATCGAGGACATGCCGGCCGGCATCTGCGCCGCGGGCGCCCTGCTGCGCTACGCGGCCCGCACCCAGTCGCAGGCCCTTGCCCACGTGCAGAGCCTGTCGGCGGAGCGCCCCGGCCAGTACGTGCTGCTAGACCCGGTCACGCGCCGCAACCTGGAACTGACGCAGACGCTGTCCGGCGAAGATTCGCCGACGCTGTTCTCGCTATTGGACGGCTGCCGCACGCCCATGGGCAGCCGGCTGCTGCGCCGGTGGCTGCACCATCCGCTGCGCGAGAACGAGCAGGCGCTGGCGCGCCAGCAGGCCATCTCGGCGCTGCTGGCGGGCCGCATGGACGTGGAGCAGACCTTTGGCGCGGCCGGCTTTGGCGCGGCTGGATTTGGTTCGGCCGGCCTGCTGGAGTCCCTGCGCGGCGCGCTGAATGCATTCCCGGACATCGAGCGCATCGCCGCCCGGCTGGCGCTGCGTTCTGTGCGTCCGCGCGAACTGGCCAGCCTGCGCGACGCGCTGCAGGCGCTGCCGGCGCTGCGCGACCTGGTGGAACCGATGGCGGACTCGCCGCGGCTGGGCGAACTGATCTCGCACCTGTCGGTGGATCCGGCCCTGGCCGCCCTGCTGGTGCGCGCCATCGCCGCCGAACCCGCTGTCGCCATCCGCGACGGCGGCGTGCTGGCGGCGGGCTTCGACGCCGAACTCGACGAGCTGCGCGGCCTGGCGGCCGACGGCGGCGACTTCCTGGTGCAGCTGGAAGCGCGCGAGCGCGAGCGCACCGGCATCAGCAATCTGCGCGTGGAATTCAACCGCGTGCACGGCTTCTACATCGAAGTCACCAAGGGCCAGACCGCCAAGGTGCCGGAGGACTACCGCCGCCGCCAGACGCTGAAGAACGCCGAACGCTACATCACGCCTGAACTCAAGACCTGGGAAGACAAGGTGCTGTCGGCCCAGGACCGCGCGCTGGCCCGCGAGAAATGGCTGTTCGAGCAATTGCTGGACGTGCTGGCCGAACACGTGCGGCCGCTATCCGACTGCGCCGCCGCGCTGGCCGAACTGGACTCGCTGGCCGCCCTGGCCGAACACGCCCGCCGCCACGACTGGATCGCGCCCGAATTGTCCGAGCAGGCCGACATCGACATCGAGGCCGGCCGCCACCCGGTGGTGGAACATGCCATCGAACGCTTCACGCCCAATGGCTGCCGGCTGGAACCTGCGCGCCGCATGCTGTTGATCACCGGCCCGAACATGGGCGGTAAATCGACCTATATGCGGCAGGTGGCGCTGATCGCGCTGCTGGCGCGCATCGGCAGCTTCGTGCCCGCTTCGCGCGCCCGCATCGGCAAGATCGACCGCATCTTCACCCGCATCGGCGCGGCCGACGACCTGGCGGGCGGCCGCTCGACCTTCATGATGGAAATGACCGAAGCGGCCGCCATCCTGTCGGCCAGCACGCCCAACAGCCTGGTGCTGATGGACGAGATCGGCCGCGGCACGTCGACCTATGACGGCCTGGCGCTGGCCTGGGCCATCGCTTGCCGCCTGCTGGCCCACAACCGCGCGCTGACGCTGTTTGCCACCCACTATTTCGAACTGACCCGCCTGCCCGCGGAACAGCCGGCCTCGGCCAACGTGCACCTGGCCGCGGCGGAATCAGCCGGCGGCATCGTCTTCCTGCATGAAGTGCGCGAAGGCCCGGCCAGCCGCAGCTACGGGATCCAGGTGGCGCAGCGCGCGGGCGTGCCCGCCGCCGTGATCCGCCAGGCCACGCGCGAACTGGAACGCCTGGAAGCCCAGGGCGCCCCCACGCCGCAGTTGGGCCTGTTCGCGGCCGCGGCGGACGCCGACGCCCAGGCCTATGCCGAAGCCGACCGCACCGACGACCTGGAAGCCCTGGACGCCCTGCGCGAGGAACTCGCCGCCGTCGACCCGGACAGCCTGACCCCGCGCGAAGCGCTGGACGCCCTCTACCGCCTGAAGAAGCACCTGCAATGAACCTCGACCATCCCTTGGCCCTGCTGGGCAACCAGAGTCCCAACGACTTCATGCGCCGCCATTGGCAGCGCAAGCCCTTGCTGATCCGCCAGGCCATCCCCGGTTTCAAGCCCCCGCTCACGATCGCCGCCATCAAGAAGCTGGCGCGCCGCGACGACGTGGAGTCGCGCCTGATCTGGCGCGAGAACGGCGAGTGGCAAATGGAGAAAGGCCCCTTCGCGCGCCTGCCCAAGGACAATGAAGGAGACTGGACCCTGCTGGTGCAAAGCGTGGACCTGCACAGCGACGCCGCATCCGAACTGATGCAGCTGTTCCGCTTCATCCCCGACGCGCGCCTGGATGACGTGATGATCAGCATCGCCAGCCACGGCGGCGGCGTGGGTCCGCACTTCGACAGCTACGACGTGTTCCTGCTGCAGGCGGCGGGCGAGCGCGAATGGCGTTATGGCCGCCAGAAGGACCTGTCGCTGGAACCCGGCCTGCCGCTGAAGATCCTGAGCCGATTCGAGCCCGAGGAAACCGCCGTGCTGGCCCCGGGCGACATGCTTTACCTGCCGCCGCAGGCCGCCCATGACGGCGTCGCCGTGGGCGACGGCTGCATGACCATCTCCATCGGCTTTCGTGCGCCCACGCAGGCGACGCTGGCGCGCGGGCTGCTGGAAGCGGCCGCGGACCAGGTCATGGCGCGCGTCGGCCTCCTGGGCGGCCCCTACGGCGAACCCGCCCTGCCCGGCCCCAAACTGTCCGCGGTCTATCGCGACCCCGGCCAGCCCGCCGTCGACACGCCCGCCGCCCTGCCGGACGCGCTGGTGGCCGCGACGCTGGAAACCGTGGAAAAGCTGCGCTTCGACGATGCGCTGGCCTCGCGCTTCCTGGGCTGCTGGCTGACCGAGCCCAGCAACCTCAGCGTGTTCGACGCGCCCGAAAGCATGGACGTGGATCTGGAAGAGGATTGGCCCGCCAGCGGCAGGCTGGTGCTGGACCGCCGCAGCCGCATGCTGTATCGCGGCAAGCAGCTCTTCATCAATGGCGAGACCGCCATGACGCCGGCCGACGCCGCCTTGCGCACGCTGGCGGATGCGCGCAGCCTGGATTGCTCGGACCCGTCCTGCGCCCGCCTCACCGACGAAGCTCGCTCCTGCCTCGCGGACTGGCTGGACTCGGGCTGGATCCGCTACCAGTCTGCGTAGCATCCGGACACCCTCGCGTATCAGTCCTGTACAGAAGGAAATCAGGTCTGATACGCGGGACACATCAAGAAAGAGATAACACGAAGCTGAAAGGTTTGTTGCCGTTAGGATGCGACCTTTTTAACTTTCATACGCGTTGCGCCCGTGTGTTCCTGTAGCCTGACCTCTGGTTTCCCCTAATGGGGTTTCAAGAGTCGTCATCTACAGGAGTCTAAAAATGATGAGCAAAACCTTGATTATTGCCTCGGTGCTGGCCGTTGCGCTGAGCGCCTGCAACAAGAAGGAAGATGCCCCGGCGCCCGCGACCAACCCCGCTCCGGGCGCAAGCACGCCTGCCCCCACCACGACGCCCCCGGCCACCTCGCCGGCTCCGGCGCCCACGCCCAACACCACGCCGGGCGGCGGTTCGACCACCCCGGGCGGCTCGACCACGCCCGCGTCCTAATAAAAACGCAGAGACGAACCCCCGCTCTGAGGACGCAAGAAAAAGCCCTGGCTGTTTGCAGCCAGGGCTTTTTTGTGTCCAGATGGTCTATGAGCAAGACACCGCAACCGTACCGCATCGCGGCTCAGGGTTCGCGCGTCCCGCAGTCTGCAAGACCCTTGCAAACCGCGCTCAAATAAAAAAGAGGCCCCAGCGGGGCCTCTCTTGCGCAGGCCTGCGCATAAGCGCAGAACCGGGCCGGTCTTACATCTTGTCCTTCAGCACGCTCAGCAAGCGCTGGGCGGTGGCGCTGTTGTCGCGGGCGCCATTGGCGTCCAGCACGGTCACCGTGGTCTGGTCGCCGGTGGCGGCCAGGTGGATGCGGTACTGGGGCGCCTCGGCCTTCTTGTCGCCCGAGAACATGCGGCTGAAGAAGCCCGGCTGCTCGATCTTCTCGCCCGTGTCGGTGTCGACATAGCGGACGAAGTAGTCGCCAGCGGAGCGGTCGCGGTCATCCACGGCGAAACCGCCGCCGTCCAGCGCCACGCCGACACGGCGCCATGCGCGGTCGAAGGATTCGCTGACCACGAGCGAGGCGCCTTGAGCACGGACGTCCTGCTGCACGGCGGGCTTCTGCGGCGCGGCCTCGGCCTGCTGCACCAGCTTGCGGGCATTGTCGACGTCGGAACCCAGGTAGACCATCATGCGCGCCAGCATGGCGGCGTTCAGGCCCGGATCTTCCTTGCCGTTCTGCCATTGCACCTGGTTGCCGTCGGCGCCCACGCGCTTTTCCAGCATCTGGCGATGGCTGACGTAGACCTCGGTATGGCCGTTGACGCGTTCGACGCGAGTGCGGAATTTCTCGCGCTCGCCGCTATCCCAGGCCGATTCCAGGATCATGCCCAGCGCCTGGCGCAGCCAGCTTTCCGGGATCTTGGCGCGGTTTTCCGCCCAGTCGGTTTCGATCAGGCCGGCGCTCGGGTTGTTGCTGGCCACGGTAAAGCCGCTTTCGGTCCAGAAGTCGACCAGACGCGGGAAGATGTCTTCCGGCGGACGGTCCACCACCAGCCAGCGCAGGTCGCCGTCGCGCTCGACGCGCATGTCCTGGCGGCCGGGCAGCACGTTGCTGGTCTTCGGCTGGCTGGCTTGCGCCTGGCCCTGCTGCTGGAACTGCGAATAGGTGGTCGAGCCCGAAGCCGGCGCGCGGTAGCGCGGATCGGCGTTGGCCTGGGTCAGGTCGGGCGGGATGCTGAGAGGCTCTCCACGCTGCGTGACTGCGCTCTTGTAGTTGACGGACTCTTCATTGCCCAGGAATTGATTGACCTCGCTGCAACCGGCCAACAACACCAGAGACATCAATGCCGACAAACCGGCATGACGCTTGTTCATACGTATCCTCACGATATTTAGAGCAGGCCCGTTTCCTGGAGCGCAGCGCGCACGGTCGCGTGGTGCTGTGTTCCCAGTTCCACCAGCGGCAGCCGGTAACCCAGTGCGCTGCGGCCCATTTCGGCCAACGCCCACTTGACAGGGATGGGGTTGGCTTCAACGAACAAAGCCTTGTTCAGACGCGCCAGGTACGCATTAAGTTCACGCACCTTGGGCACATTGCCGGCCAGGGCGGCGGCACAGAGCTCGCGCATGAGCTTCGGCGCCACGTTGGCCGTAACGGAAATATTGCCACGCGCGCCCAGCAGGATCAGGGCGGCGGCGGTGGGATCATCGCCGCTGAAGACCTGGAAACTGGCCGGCGCTTCGCGCAACAGCAGGCCGCCGCGGGCGATGTCGCCCGTGGCGTCCTTGATGCCGATGATGCCCGGCACCTGCGCCAGGCGCAGGATCGTTTCGTTGCTCATGTCGGCAACGGTACGGCCCGGCACGTTGTACAGGATGGTGGGCAGATCGACGGCTTCCGCGATGGTGCGGAAGTGGCGGTACAGGCCTTCTTGCGAGGGCTTGTTGTAATAAGGAACGACCGACAGGCCGGCCTGCGCGCCCACCGCCTTGGCATGGCGCGTCAGGTGGATGGCTTCGTCGGTGGAGTTGGCGCCCACGCCGGCGATGACCGGAATGCGGCCCGCGGCGTGTTCGACTGCAACGCGGATCAACTCCGCATGTTCTTCCATGGAGACCGTGGGCGACTCCCCGGTGGTGCCCACCACCACCAGCGCGTCGGTGCCTTCCTGGATATGCCAGTCGATCAGCGACCGGTAGGCAGCGTAGTCCAGGCTGCCGTCGGGCTGCATGGGGGTGACCAGGGCCACCATGCTGCCTTGGAAATTAACGCCTGCGGCGGTTGCAGGGGATGCCATAAATGTAGGGCTCCAACACCCCACGGCGGGATGCCCCGGGGCCAGAATCAATGAAACCGTTGAGTTTAACGGATATTGGCTGAAATCCTACAGAAACCACTGGACGATGGTCGTCCCCAGGGCGAGCACGGGGCGCATCAATAGCCAGAGCACGTCCGTCACCAGCAGGATGACGACGATCACCAGGCCATACGGCTCGATTTTCGAGTATTGCCAGGCCAGGCGGTTGGGCAGCAGGCTGAAGAGGATGCGTCCCCCGTCCAGCGGCAGAATCGGCAGCAGATTCAGGGCCATGAGCACCAGGTTGACGTTCACGCCGGCCACGGCCATTTCGAACCAGAACGATTCCTGCAGGCCGGACTCCAGGAAGAGGCGCAGCGAAAACGCCCACAGCACCGCCATGAACAGGTTGGCCGCAGGACCTGCCAGCGCCACCCACAGCATGTCCTGCTTAGGACGGCGCAAGCGGCCGAAATCCACCGGCACGGGCTTGGCCCAGCCGAACAGCATGCCCGGGCTGCCCAGCAGCTTGGACGCCAGCAGGATCGCCACCGGCACCAGCAGCGTGCCGACCGGATCGATGTGCCGCGCGGGATTCAGGCTGATGCGCCCGGCCTCATAGGCCGTGGGATCCCCAAACATGCGCGCGACAAAGCCGTGCGCGGCTTCGTGCAGGGTAATGGCGAAGATGACCGGTATCGCGTAGACCGCAATGGTTTGGATGATGTCGTTCATGGCGAACCGGATTGTAGATGAGCCGCGCGCCGGCGCGTGCCGGCGTGCAGGTCGGCGCGGCGGACGCGCTCAGGCAAGACCGAGGGTGGCAGGATCGCCGCGTCCGACACGCACCACCACCGGCTCTTCGCTGGTAAGGTCGATCACGGTAGTGGGCGATTGCGGGCAGGCGCCCGCGTCGATGATGGCCGCCAGGTCGTGGTCGTAGCGTTCGCGGATTTCTTCCGCGTCGTTCAACGCTTCGGTCTCGTCCTTGGGGATGAGCGTGGTGGACAGCAGGGGCGCCCCCACCTGCTCCAGCAGGCCCAGCATGACCGCATGATCCGGCACGCGGATGCCGATGGTCTTGCGCGACGGGTGCGACACGCGGCGCGGCACTTCCTTGGTGGCTTCGAGGATGAAGGTCCAGGGCCCCGGCGTGGCGGCCTTCAGCAATCTGTACTGGCGGTTGTCGACGCGCGCGAAGTGGCCGATTTCGGCCAGGTCACGGCACAGCAGCGTGAGATGATGGCGTTCGTCCAGGCCTCGCAGGCGGCGCAGCCCGTCGGCGGCGTTCTTGTCGTCCAGCCGCGCGACCACGGCATAGCTCGAATCGGTAGGCACCGCGACCAGCCCGCCATCGGCCAGCCATTGGGCCGCCTGCTTCAGCAGGCGCGGTTGCGGATTCGCGGGATGGATATCGAAATACAAGGCCATGGGTTTATCCTAACACTCTTGAAGGCTGCTCAGTACAGAGCGGCGATGCAAAATGGCGGGAACGCCGACCCGCCCGGAGAAACAGTATGCGCCTTGATGACTCGCGCGAAAGCGACAATGTGGAAGACCGCCGTTCCAGCGGCCCACGCATCGGCGGCCGCGGCACCATCGGCATAGGCACGATCGTGCTGGCCCTGGTCGCCATGTATTTCGGCGTGGATCCCAGCGTGGTCCTGCAGATGGCCGAAGGCCCGCCCGCGCAGCAACAACAGGGGCCGGCCACGCGTCCGCCCGCCAACGATCCGCAGGCCATCTTCGTCTCGAAGGTGCTGGGCGAAACCGAAGACACCTGGAGCGCCATCTTCCAGAAGGACCTGAACCGCCAGTACGTGGCGCCCAAGCTGGTGCTGTTCCGCGGCGCCACGCCCACGGCCTGCGGCACCGGCCAGTCGGCCATGGGTCCGTTCTACTGTCCGGGCGACAGCAAGGTGTACATCGACCTGGCCTTCTTCGACGAATTGCAGAACCGCTTCAAGGCGCCGGGCGATTTTGCCCAGGCCTATGTGATCGCCCATGAGGTCGGACATCATGTCCAGCACCTGCTCGGCATCTCGGACCAGGTAGACAACCTGCGCCGCCGCAATCCGTCCCAGGCCAATGCCTTGTCGGTGCGCATGGAATTGCAGGCCGACTGCTTCGCGGGCTTGTGGGCGCAACGCGCCAACGCCGCGCGCAACATCCTGGAAAGCGGCGACGTGGAAGAGGCGCTGGGCGCCGCCACCGCGATCGGCGACGACCGCCTGCAGAAGCAAAGCCAGGGCTATGCGGTGCCCGATTCCTTCACCCACGGATCGTCGGCGCAGCGCGTGCGCTGGTTCAAGCGCGGGCTGGAGAGCGGCAGCATCAAGCAGTGCGACACGTTCGGCGCCACCTCGCTGTAGACGCATGAGCGCCCGCCGCCGCGCCGCCTCTTGAGCTGTACATCCATACAGCAAAAAGAGCGGCGCGGTCTTCATCTTGTAAGATGACGCCCCCTCGCAGTGTTGCGTGTGCGCCCGCCGCCGCGCGGCGCATGCCAGGCGCGCTTCCGGCGCGCGCATTTCCAAGACCCTAGATCAGTTCCATGGCCAACAAGTTCGAACCGTTAATCACCGTTGATGAGGTGCAAGAGATTCTTGCCGAACCCAAGGAAACCGTAAAACCGATCGCCTGGGTGCCGAAACCCGCCGCCAGCAATCTCCAGTGGCTGGAATTCGCCTGTGCCTGCCGGGTCAAGGGCGACGTGCGCGAAGACGTGATCTTCCGCGCGATCTATCGCGGCGCGCGCACGGCCGTGCACGGCCAGGCCACCATCTTCCTGGCCGAGGCGTTCTGTGCCAGCCTCTTCGTGGGCCCGCACCGCGTGTTCGGCGTGGACACCGACGACTCCTTCCACACCAGCCTGGTGGGCGAAGGCCGGCCGCAGTACCGCAAGCCGCTTGCGGACCGCAGCCATGAACACATCTGGGTGGACGAAGGCGAAGGCTATGCCGAACCCATCGTGCCCGCCCTGCAGAATATCGGCGCGCTGATGCAGTACTTCCTGCCGCGGGCGAACCTGACGCTGACCGGCGGATTCGCGCATCCCCTCAAAGGCCGCCAAATCGAACTGATCCTATGAGCACTTTCCTGGAAGCCTCCGGCTGGACCGTCCTGCCGGCGGGCGAACACGCCATCCGCGCCATATCGCCCATGACGCTGGGCCTGGACGGACAGCACGCGGCCTTCTTCATCGCGCATCCCGACGAGTCCACGTTCTACCTGACCGACGCCTGTGAGACCTCGATGCACGCGTCCAGCTACGGCATCGACCTGGCGGCCAAGCGCATCGACATCCTGAACGAAACCCCGGGCGTCAGCTTGGCGCATTTCGACCGCGACGGCGCCATCGTCGCGTCCGGCCCCAATGAGCAGTTGCAGGAAGCCCTGTGGGATGCGGTCAAGCTGGCGATGGCGCTGTCGTTCCAATGCGCCAAGTGGATGCCCAAGTTCAGCCAGCTGCGCTTCCGCGCGCAAGTCGGGCGGGCGCTGGCGGCAGGCGTGGGCGCGAACCGCATGGTCAAGGGCGCGCGCGCCAAGGGCAGCAGCGGCCACACGGCGGATTTCGCCTTCGCCGTGCGCGCAGCCAGCAGCACCGCGCTGACGTACATCGAGCCCATCGCCCTGAAGGCCGGCAAGAAAATGGATTGGACGCAGGTCTACCAGACCCACGGCAAGATGTCGGACGTGAAGATGGCGGACGCGCGCAACTCGCGCATGGTCATCCTGGAGGACGGCGCCTCGGCCGAGGAGTTCAAGAAGGCGGTGACCATCCTGGAACAGTCGGCGAGCGTGCAGACGCTGGCCAAGACGCGCGATTGGCGGGAAGTCTTTTCCGGCTAGGCCAGCGTCAGGCTGGCATGTTGGTCAGGCCGTCGACGATTTCGCGGCCATGCAGGATGGCTGCATGCACCGCTTCGCGCGGACTGTAGACAAAACCGCCCTCGGCAAAGCGCGGGACCGGATATTCGTCGCCGCCTTCGAGCACGGCGCCTGCCTGGACCACCATCACTGACGCGATAAATACGGGGCCGCTGGATTGCGCCTGAACCTCGGCGTCTGCGCCCCGGGACACTTTGGCCGTCAGCCGGTATCCCTTGTAGATCAAATTGTTCTGATGCACTTCGGATGCCCTCTTTGTGCGACCCAGCATACCCTGGCTGTCCATGACAGTTCGGATATGTTTTGTAACGCGCGCAGAAAATAGAAACACTGTTGCATCGCACGAATTGTGTCCCCATTTTTTGGAGCCGCTGCACAGGGAACCAGCCAGGCGCGCATGGCAAGGCCTGATGCGGCTTGCGGCGCGACGCGCAGCGCTATTCCATCACCTCTACGCACCGACTCCCGGGGATTTCCCTAGATCTGTTGCATATGCACACTTTGCCGCAAGCCGACGCCGGTCGCGCCGCGGCTACGCGGCAACATGCCGGTCGCGCTGCGCGGCGCCTGCTGCGGACTGGTCATCGGCTGGGCCGAAGAAGGCAGGAAACTGCTTTTCGCCCTTTTTCGTGACGCTCAGCGCGCGCGAATCCAGGTCCTTGCTGATCCAGCCGCGGCGCGCCAGCGCATCCAGCAGGGCCGCGCCCAAGGCGCCGCCCAGGTGCGAACGGCGCTCGCTCCAATCCAGGCAGGAACACGCGAAGCGCCGCCGGCGTTGGCGCGCCTGCGCCACGTCCACGCCGATCTGTGCCAGGGCGGCCTCGCCCAGGGGCGTCAGCATGTAGTCGCGCCCGTCCGCCGCCAGCCACTGGCGCGACAGCATGGCGTCGTGGATGCGCACGGCCAGCGTGCCCGCCATGTGGTCGTAGCAGGTGCGCGCTTCGCGCAGCGCGGAAGGGGTATTCGGCTTGAACGGCACCCGTTCGGCGCCCGCTACCACCAGTAGGGCCTCCAGCGCATGCCCGACCTCGCTGTTCGCCAGGCGGTAATAGCGATGCTTGCCCTGCACGGCCATTTCCACCAGGCCCTGCTCCCGCAGGCGTTGGAAATGGCTGCTCGCCGTAGAGGCGCCGATGTCAGCGGCGGCGGCCAGTTCGGTCGCCGTGCGGGCGCGGCCGTCCAGCAGCACGCACAGCATGCGCGCGCGCGCCGGATCGGCGATGGCGCCCGCCACGGCGGAAAGACTGGCGTCGGCGAACTCGGATTCCATGATTCGGCTCAGACCAAAGTGTTGTGTGCAGTCTCAAGCATACTGCGACTCAACACAACAAGACAGCCGGCTCCGCCGGACATTCATGCGCGCACCCCGGAAATTCTTTGGCTGGACGGTTCTTCACGCCACCTTCGCGCTGGCGGTCTTCGGCTGGGGCGTCGGCTTCTACGGCCCGCCCGTATTCCTGCACGCGGTGGCACAGCGCACCGGCTGGGGCGTGGCGCTGGTGTCGGGCGCCGTCACGCTGCACTTTCTTTGCGGCACCTTGGTGGTCGCCAATCTGCCGCGACTGTACCGGCACTGCGGCGTGCCCGCGGTAACGCTGGGCGGCGCCGTGCTGCTGGCGCTGGGCGTGGGCGGCTGGGCCACGGCCGCGCAACCCTGGCAGTTGTATGCCTCCGCGCTGTTCTCGGGCATGGGCTGGGTGACGCTGGGCGCCGCCGCCGTCAACGCGCTGATCTCGCCCTGGTTCGTGCGTCAACGGCCTGCCGCGCTAGGCATGGCCTACAACGGCGCCAGCGTCGGCGGCATCGTCTTTTCGCCCTTGTGGGTCTACCTGATCAGCCACGCAGGATTCGCCCAGGCGGCCTTGTGGGTAGGCGTACCGATGGTGGCGGTGATCGCCGTGCTTGCACGCAAGGTTTTTGCCGTTACGCCGCAACACCTCGGGCAGCATCCCGACGGCGCCTTGGGGCCAACCCAGACGCCAGCGGCGGCCATAAGCGCCGCAACGCCTGCGCCGGTGGCGGACCTGTGGCGCAACCGGCCCTTTCTTACTTTGGCCGCCGGCATGTCATTGGGCCTGTTCGCCCAGATCGGCCTGATCGCGCATCTGCTTTCCCTGCTGGCGCCGCTGCTGGGCGCGCAAACCGCCGGCCTGGCCATGGGACTGGCGACGGCCGCGGCCATCGGCGGGCGCACGCTGGTGGGATGGTTGATGCCCGCCGGCGCAGACCGGCGCAAAGTGGCTTGCGTGGCTTACGCCATCCAGATCGCCGGTTCGCTGGTCCTGATGCTGGCCGCTGAACACGCCTGGGCCATCTGGCTGGGCGTGTTGCTGTTCGGCTCGGGCATAGGAAACGCGACCTCGCTGCCGCCGCTGATCGCGCAAACCGAATTCGCCCGCGAAGACACGCAGCGCGTGGTGCCGCTGATCGTCGCCATATCGCAAGGCGCCTATGCCTTCGCGCCGGCGCTGTTCGGCCTGCTGCGGGCATGGTCGGAACAGGCCGGACAGCCGCTGCTCTGGTTCCTGGCCTTGGCAGCCAGCCTGCAGGCCGCCGCCATCGTCAGTTTTGCCCTGGGGCGGACTACTCCAGCCCGCCGCGGCGGGCAACCAGCCCGGCCATGACGGCATCGCCGTTTTCGCCCGCCAGGCCTTCCGCTACGCCGCGCCGGTCGGCAACCGTGCGGTTCTGGCTGACCTTCCATTTGCCTTCGATGCGCGTGATGGGAATCTCCACGCCCACGATGGCGCGCATCTGCGCCGCGATGAAATCTTCCGGCGCGTCGGCCACACGCCAAGGCTGCGCGCGCGCTTTTTCCTGGCTGTCGGTCAGCGCATCGAGCTGCGCACGCAGCCAGGCCGGATCGTCCTGGATCACCGGCGTGCCCCACACATGCACGGCGACGAAATTCCACGTAGGCACGACCTTGTGCGTCTCGGCCTTGGTCGGATACCAGGACGGCGTGACGTAGGCCTGCGGCCCATGGAAAACGGCCAGGCATTCCCGCCCCGACGCCAGGTCGGCAAGCTGCGGATTGGCGCGGGCCACATGCAGGCGCAGCACGCCATGCGGCCCCTCGGGATACAGCAGACAGGGGATGTGGTTCGCCATCAGCCCGCCCTCCCCGCTGGTCGTGAGCACCGCAAGGGGATGGGCGCGGATGAAATCATGCTGGACTTCGAGCGAGTCTTCGCGAAAGGCGGACGGCAGGTACATGGCGGATTCGGCGGTTGCGGGTAAAACCACAACATACCGCCATCGTGGCTCCATTTCCAGGACCAGCCAGGGTCCATTTCATGGAGCCAGAGGCGTCACGCCGGCAACCGCTTTTCCAGCAGGATGGTGGTGAAGCCGCTGTCCCATTCTTCATCGGGATAGGTGTCGATTTCGGCGTAGCCGTGCTTCCCATAGAACCGGCGGCTGCGCTGGTTGAAGGAGTCGGTCTCCAGCCGCGCGCGTCCGAATCCCGCGTCGCGGATGGCCGCTTCCATCCAGGCCAGCAAGGCGCCGCCAACGCCCCGGCCTTGCCTTGCGGGGTGCACATGCAAGGCCCAGATGAAGTCGTTCTCCCGATCCGCCATGCCCGCCGGCACGCCGTCCATCTCGCACACCATGAAGAGGTTTCCCCGCGTGCGCACGTACTCGGCCGTCTTGCCGCTGGCGCGGAACTGCCGGTCCCTTTCCGCCGTCATCTCAGGCATCCACGTGCCTTCGTAGGTGCGCATCAACAAGTCTTCCAGCCAGGCTGCGTCCTCAGGCCGGGCCGGCCTGATCAAGAATTTCTGTTGTTGGTCCGTCATGCGCGGCAGTGTAGCAATGCCCGCCGTGGCCTCGAAGCAGATGCGCGCGCGGCTATCGTCGCACGCGTTCGTATGCCTGGTTCATGCGGTCCCGCGCCCCGGTTTCGTTGGCGTAGGCGCGGTCGTAGGTGTCCAGGCAATCCTGTGTGGGATTCGGCCACTTGATCGCGGCGATCGCGGCGGTGAGCTCGTCGCGGGACCGCTGCCAATCCTTGACGGCGGCATACCACTGCTTGGCGGTGTCCATAGTTGTCTCCCTATGTGCACTCGTCCATCGTAGTCCCGCTGCGGCTTCTTGCGGCGGCTATTGCGGCCTACCCGGAATGGCGCTTCCGCTTGCCAAAAGCAGCATCCGGTTTTCCCAAAATGGAATTCTGCTTTCCGGCGGAACAAGAGTTTCATGCCGCCTGTAGCGCTAAAGCCGGATCGGAATGGAGCAATAATTGGCCCGCCCCCGGCGCGCGTGCGGCCCTTTCCGCCCGCCGCGCCGGGCATCACTTTCAGGAAAAGAGAAGAACATGAAGATCCGCCTCGCTCTGGCCGTCTGCTGTGCGGCGATCGGCCTTGCCGGCTGCACCAACCTGCCCAAGCCGCAGAACTACTCCACCTCTCTGGGCGAAAACCAAAGCCGCCTCAAGCAGGATCCCGACTGGAGCGCCGGCATGGTCTGGGTGCGGCCCGGTCCGCCCATCGCCAGCCAGTATCAGAAAAAGCTCATCCTGGAACCGGTGCAATACATTCAAGGCGACCGGCCGGACGAACTGGACATGAAGGGCGACAGCGCCATGCGCGAGCGCGCGCTGGCCTACTTGAACGAGGCGCTCCGGCGCGAGTTCGAACAAGCCGGCTATCAACTGCTGACCCGGCCCACGCCGCACGCGCTGCGCCTGAGCGCCGCCATCACCGGCACGTTCCGCAACGAACGCGACCCCAGGATGATGGAATACATCCCCATCGGCTTCGTGATCGGCCAGACCGTCAAGGCGGCCGGCTACCGCGACCAGTCCGCGCGCCTGCTGCTCGAAGCCGCCTTGCGCGACGCCAATACCAACGAGTTGCTCATCACCTCGCTGGGCACCGTCACGGGCGGCAATCTGCCCGCGGACCGCAAGCCCACCGCGGACGACGTGCGCAGCGCCATCGACGACTGGGCGCTCCACGCACGCGAACAGTTCGACCGCATCTGGCTGGAAGACCGGCCGGAAGCCGGCTAGCGCCTGCGTCCATGCCAAGGGAGCGTCCTGTCAGAGTTGACAGGCCCTGATCCTGCAGGGCGGAACATAAGAGGCTGGAGCGGGTCGAATCCATCGTTTTTTCACCTGAAAATCACGATGTGATGAATATTGACGTCAACCCTCACTTACCCAGCGCCACGGCTAATGCTACTGTTCCGCCTGTGCAAGGAGTACATGCAATGGATCAGAAAACCAAGCCCTGGGCTTTTCCCAAGCCGCATCCGGAAAATACCCCGCGGGGCGAACGCAACAAACAGGAGTTCGACGCTCCCGCCCAAGACCCCAAACCCGCGGCCAAACCCCGCGCCAAGAAGGAGACGCCGGCCGCCAGCCGGGCTCGCACATGAGCCCGGCGCCGTGGGCGCGCGCCGCCACCGCGGCCGTACTGTCCGCGCTTTCCCTGGCCGCAGCCGCAACCGCCGATGTCCAGACGGGCGACCTGGTATTCCAGCAATCCCGCTCTGCGCAAAGCCTGGCCATCCAGCAGGCCACGCATTCGCCATACAGCCACATGGGCATGATCGTCATGCGCCAGGGCGCCCCCTATGTGCTGGAAGCCGCGGCCAGCGTCAGCTACACGCCGCTCGAACAATGGGCCGCGCAAGGCGAACGCGGCCACTACGTGATCAAGCGCCTGCGCGACGATGCGCGGCTCACGCCTGTCGCGCAGACGCAGCTGGCAAACGCCGGCGCCGCGTTCGTGGGCAAGCCTTACGACCTGGTGTTTGCCTGGTCGGACGACAGGATCTACTGCTCGGAATTGGTCTGGAAGGTTTACCAGCGCGCGCTGGGCGTGGAAATCGGGGCGCTCGCGCCGCTCAAGCGCTTCGACCTTTCATCCCCGGCGGTGCGCGCCAAGATGCAGGAGCGCTACGGACGGGACATCCCCTGGGATGAACCCATCATTTCGCCTGCCGCCATGTTCGATTCCCCCCTGCTCCGGACGGTGGCCGAGCGCTAGCGGCGCAGGCGGAACGACTGCGCAAGCTGCGCTAGCATTCGGCATCGACAAGGCGCAGCCGCGCGGAGAACTGGCAATGGCCATGATCACGGATCCGCCGCTGCGAGGCAGCGGCAAGATTACCGGAGTTTTTTTCGACCCGACCGGCGAAATCGCCGCCGTGGCTTCCGAATTTCCCTTGCTGGCGAATCCGCGTGCGCGCGCCGCTTATGGCGGACAAGCCTTGCGATACCGCGTCGCCCTGTACCGCCGCGGCGGCCTCGCCCCTTTCGCCGCCCTCGACGATCTGCGCTTCCCCGTCAACGACGTGGCCTTCCATCCGGCCCAGAGCGTCGTTGCGATTGGCGCCGGCAGCTATGACGGCGGCTACCTGTTCGAAGGCGACCTGCTCGCCTGGGACTGGCATAGCGGCCTGCGGCAGCGATTCTTCAACCGCATCCCCGAAGTCGTGCGCTGCGCCTACAACGCCGCCGGCGACCAGATCGAAGCGTGGGTCCGGCCCTGGGACGAGGAGTGGGAGGGACTGCCCGAGGACGTACACGACGCCGCGTTCAACACCCTGTTTGCGGTGCGCATCCCCTACGACCAAGCGAGCTGGTCCTCGCCCTGCTCCAAGGATCTGGAACTCTCCCGCGATGGGGGCTCATCAGCGGACGAGCCGTCCGCCGACACGCCGGCGCCCCAGGCCCGCCTTGCGCAATGGCTCGGTCTGCCCGAGCTGGCGAACCGGGGCGCGATCTGCGATCTCGCCTGGCTGGACCACCAACGCATCGCCGTGGCGCACGACGGTTGCCTGCTCGAAATCCATGACACCGGCGGCGGCCCGATAGCAACATACACGGGCGCCGGATACGGAACCGAGATCATCCGGGCGGCGGGCATCCACGTGCACGTCGTGGAGCCTTCGAACCGGCCCGGCATGACGTGGCGCCAGGACTCCAGGCTTTACTCGCTGACGGACGAAGGACTGAACCTCGTCGCCGAGTACGACGGCGAATTCACATTCTCGGCATCAGCCCCCGGCATATTGCTGGGGCGCATGAACCGCGTCCCCGCGGCCAGGAACGCGCAGGATCGGTTGCGCGACCTGCATTCGGGCGCCGAACGGCGCGTGGACCTGGGACACTACGACTGCTTCAATCACTACATCCGCATCAGCGGCGCGCCGTCGCTGTTCTGCGTGCAGGGCACACCCGCAAGCTCCCACGAGGCCAAGCGCCTGTGCATGGTCGCGCCCGATGGCCAGATCAAACCGCTTTGGCCCGTGCTCAAGGCCAACGGCAAGCCCGACAGCCACGCCATGGAGCTTTGCGGCTGCTATCTCGAGGATGCGCAAGGCGCCGGCCTGGTCGTCAGCGGCCGGCACTACTCTCCCGCCGTCCACGTCGCCTGCGCCGGCTTCATATACCGCAAGCCGCTGGAGCGCGACCGCGAACTCTGGCGCCATCCAACCACCGCGTCGGCCAGCGCGGTCATATTCCTGCCCCGCCCCGGACTGATCGCGGCCGCATTCCTGGACGGCGGCCTGTTGCTGCTGGACGCCGCGTCGGGCGCAGTCCGGCTGCGCGCCGCAATGCGGTTGGACGGTCTGCCTACGCTGGTCCACGCCATGGACGCGCAGGGCGAACAACTGGCCCTGGGAACAGCCGACGGCCGGATAGCAGTAACCACCATCGGCGAGCTGTTGGCCCAGGACGCGGCGTCGGGCTGGGTGGAAATCGGCTAGGCGTAATCCCCTAGGTCCGCCGCGCGAGACACCCGCTATCCTCGCGGACGTGTCTATGCGCAGCTACCCATGACCCCTCGTCTGGATCTATATACCCTGCAGGTGTTCCTGGCAGTGCTGGAAGAAGGCAGCATCGCCGCTGCCGCCACGCGCGAGCACATCGCGCCATCCGCGCTCTCCAAGCGCCTGTCCGAGCTCGAACGCGTCCTGGACGTGCCGCTGTTCCAGCGCCATGCGCGCGGCGTGGAGCCGACCAGCGCCGCGCATGCGCTGGCGCGGCGCGCACGCACCCTGCTGCATCAAACCCAGGATCTGGCCGCGGAGATCCGCGACTACTCCACCGGATTGCGCGGCCGCGTGCGCGTCGCGGCGAACCTGTCCTCCATCGCCCAGTTCCTGCCCATGGAATTGCGCCGCTTCCTGACGCAGCATCCCAATGTGCAGATCGATCTGGAGGAATCCGTCAGCGCCGGCGTCACGCGCGCCGTGATCGACAACGCTGCCGACATCGGCGTCTACACGCAGTCCGATGACGAGAACGGATTGGACATATTTCCCTACCATCGCGACGTCATGGCGCTGGTGGCGCCGGCGGGGCATCCCTTGTCGCGGCACCGGCAGGTATCGTTCGCCGATACGCTGGATTACGACCACGTGGGCATGCACCGGGGCAGCGCCGCAAACTATCTGTTCACGCGCGAGGCCGCCTCCATGAACCGCTCGCTTCGGCTGCGCTTCCAGGTCACATCCTATGACGCGCTGGTATCCATGGTGCGCGCGGACCTGGGGATAGGCATCGTGCCCACCAAGGCTCTGTCCGCGTACGTGTGTGACGAGCTTTGCATCATTCCGCTGACCGATGCCTGGGCGCGCCGCCAATTGAAATTGTGCGTGCGCAGCAACGAATCGCTGTCGGGAGCCGCCCGGCTGCTGCTGGATCACCTGATCGTCCAAGCCGCAACGCAGCAATAAGGCAACCAGGTCTGCCCGCGCGCGAAGCATCCGGCTCCAGCCATCGCATTTCGCGATACCCCGCCGAAGATTCACGATTTGTCCTGCCTGGGTCCCATCGCAGAAGATGGTGGCCGACAACCCATGTCCCGGACATCGCCGCGCAAGGCCCCTGCGGGCGCAGGATCCGGGCGCCAGGAGACCGAAGCCGTGAGCCTTCCAGACCGAGTCGAAATCGTGGAAGTCGGCCTGCGCGACGGACTGCAGATCGAGTCCGAATTCGTGCCCACCGACACCAAAATCCAGATCCTGAACGCGTTGATAGATGCAGGCGTACGGCACTTCGAAGCCACGTCCTTCGTCTCGCCACGCGCCGTGCCGCAGATGCGCGACGCCCAGGAAGTGCTGCAGGGCGTGCGCAAGCGCCCCGGCGTTGTGCTGGGCGCGCTGGCACCCAACCGCAAGGGCGTCGAACGCGCCCTGCAATCGCAGGCCGACGAGATCGTCGTGTTCCTGTCCGCCACCGAAAGCCACAACACCAAGAACCTGAACCGTCCCGTCGAACAGTCGCTGCGCGACATCGAGGACATCGCGCAACTGCTGAAGGGCCATCCGATCAAGCGCAAGGGCGCGATCGCCGTCGCCTTCGGCTGCCCCTTCGACGGCGACGTCGACCTGGGCCGCATCCGGACCATCTTCGACCATTTCGTCCGGCAGGGCTTCGACGCCGTGACGCTGGGAGACACCACCGGCATGGCTACGCCCAAACTGGTGCGCAGCACGGTGGAAGCGCTGCGCGCCGATCATCCCGACGTCAAGATCTCGCTGCACTTCCACAACACGCGCGGCATCGGTCTGGTGAATGTGGTGGAAGGCCTGCGCGCCGGCGTCACCTCTTACGAATCCTCGCTGGCGGGGCTGGGCGGCTGTCCGTTCGCACCCGGCGCCACCGGCAACATCTGCACTGAAGACCTGGTCTACCTGCTCGACGAGATGGGTGTGGACAGCGGCATCGACCTGGGCGCGCTGATCAAGGTGGCCCAGCGGCTGGAAGGCATCGTCGGCCGCGGCCTGCCCGGCCAGCTGATGAAGGCGGGGCCGCGCCTGCGTCTGCACGACTACAACGTCGCCGCCGGCGCGGTCGGTTAAGGAGGCCGCATGGACAGAGAATCGAATCGCGACCCGCTGATCGGCCTCTCGGCCGTGCGCGAGACCGGCGTCAACCTGAACCGCCCCGAATGCGTGCTGAGCACCGCGGCGGGCGATCTCTACGTGTCGGACAAGGCCGGTGGCATACGCCACATCCTGCCCAACGGCGACGCCCGCCTGATCGGCGCCCAGCCTGGCCTGATCCCCAACGGCTTCGCGCTGCTGCGCGACGGCTCGTTCGCCGTGGCGAACCTGGCCGACGACGGCGGCGTCTGGCGTGTGCAGCGCGACGGCGCCGCCGCGCCTCACATCATGGAGATCGACGGCGTGGGCCTGCCCAGC
This sequence comes from Achromobacter sp. D7-1, assembly GCF_059760445.1. Lineage (NCBI taxonomy): Bacteria > Pseudomonadati > Pseudomonadota > Betaproteobacteria > Burkholderiales > Alcaligenaceae > Achromobacter > Achromobacter sp. D7-1. The sequence continues at coordinate 40,397 of NZ_JCBAMT010000023.1, forward strand.
GTCAACTTCGTCTGGCTGGACGACCGTGAGCGCCTGTGGATCTGCGTCAGCACCGTGCGCCGCGGCGACCATCAGTTCCGCCGCGACATCGCCGACGGCTTCATCGCCCTGCATGATGAAAATGGCACGCGCATCGTCGCGCAGGACGTGCATTGGACCAACGAATGCCGTACCGATCCCGCGGGCACGCACCTGTACGTCAACGAAACCTTCGGCCGGCGCCTGCTGCGCTTTCGCATCGGCGCCAACGGCGACCTCAGCGAACGCACAGTCATCACGGAGTTCGGCAAGGGCACCTATCCCGACGGCATGGCGGTCGATGAAGAAGGCCACATCTGGGTGGTCAGCGTGGTCTCCAACCGGGTGATACGGGTCAGCCCCAAAGGGGAGCAGCAACTCGTGCTGGAAGACGGCGACGCCGCGCACATCGATCGGCTGGAGGCCGAGTACCTGGCCAACCGCCTGAGCCGCCCCATGGTCTACGACAACCACAGCAAGCGGCTGCAGAACATCACCAGCCTGGCGTTCGGCGGCCCCGACCGCAAGACCGCATACATGGGCTGCATCAATGGTTCAAGCCTGGCGGTGTTCGATTCGCCGGTAGCGGGCATCAAGCCCGTGCACTGGAACTGGTAGGCCGGATCCGCATTCCGGAGGAGACATCATGAACAAAAAACACTCGCCGTTCCTGGTCCGCGCCTCGGCATCCCTGCTGGCGCTGTCGGTAACCCTCGCCGGGGTGTTCGCGCCCATGGACGAGGCGCAGGCGCGGGAAATGAAGATCGCGACCATCGCCGCGTCCAACAGCCCCTGGGACCACGCCATGCGCGCCTTCGCCGAGGAAGCCGCCAAGCAATCCCAGAACGACCTGCAAGTCCACATCTACACAGACGGGCAATTGGGCGACATCAGCAAGATCCTGTCTTCCATGCAATTGGGCACCCTGGACATGGGCTACTTCGGCCTGGGCTCCGTCGTGTTCCTGCGCGGCGCCCAGCCGCTGAACATCCTGTACGCGCCCTATCTGTTCAAGAGCGGCGAACAGGCCGAGCGCATCATCAACAGCGACGAGTTCGCCCAGATCTTCGACGACGTGGCCAAGAAATCAGGCGTCAGGGTATTCGCGGCCTTCGGCATACGCTCGCCGCGCGCGCTGCAAACCGTGTCGCGCCCGATCAACAAGCCAGAAGACGTCAAGGGCCTGAAGCTGCGCGTTCCGTCCATTCCCATCCTGAAAACCACCTTCGAGAAGCTCGGCGCGCAGGTCGTGCCGCTGGGCATGACCGAGATCTACACCGCGCTGGGCCGCGGCATGATAGACGGCCAGGACAACGGCTTCGACCTGTCGATTCCGCTGCGTTTCCATGAAGAGGCCAAGTACTGGGCGACCACGGATCACGCCTACGAGTTGACCGGCTGGTTCATTTCCGAGCGCGTCTGGCAAAGCCTGGACGCCAAGCAGCGCCAGGCGCTGACCGAGGCAGCCAAGGCCGGCGGCAAGGTCGCCACCAAGCTCGACCAGGAACTGGACGACAACGCGGTCAAGATCCTGAAGCAAGCCGGCGTCACGTACACGCAGCCCGACAAGGCGGCGTTCAAGGCGGCCCTGGCCACCGTCTATCAGCAGTACGAAGGCAAGGATTGGCCGGCCGGTATGGTCGAGCGCATCCAGAAGATGCAGGAGTAGCAGATGACCGCGCCCATGCCCGCGACGACGGTACGCCCGGCGGTTCACGCCACATCCGGCTGGCGCGGCCTGGTCCTGCGAGCCGACCGCACCGTGTGCTGGATCGGCCGGCTCGCTGTCGCCCTCACCCTGGCCATGATCCTGGTGTTCTGCTTCGCCCAGGTACTGGACCGGTATCTGCTGAAAACGCAGTTCGACGCCTGGGACCAGGTCGCCCGCATAGGCATGCTGTGGTGTGCGTTCGTCGGCGCCGCCATGGCCCTGCGCGAACGCCGCAACGTGGTGATAGACATCATCGACCGCCATTTGCCGGAACGCTTGCGGCGCGCGCGCGACCGCCTGTTCGATGTCCTGCTGCTGGCACTGGCAGCGACCCTGTTCTACAAGGGCCTGGACGTCGTCGCCGTGGGGAACTTCCAGGACATCGTGGGGACGCCGTTCACCTACGCGGTCAGCTACGCCTCGCTGACCGTGGGCATGGTGTTCTTCATGCTGTTCCTCGCCTTGCGCCTGCTGATCCCCAACGCTCCCCCGCCGCATGACGCCTTCGCGCACGACGAGCTGGACACTCAGGGAACGCATCCATGATCCTCTTCTCCGTCGTGCTTTTCGTTGTGCTCATCCTGGTGGGGCTGGACATAGGCTTCGCCATGATCACCGCGGCCCTGATCGGCATGCTGTTCAAGGGCGGCGGCGGGGTCGATATCGCGCAGGCTCCGCTCTCGATGCTGGGCGGCATAGACGAGACCGCGCTGGTCGCGATTCCGCTGTTCATCCTGGCGGGCGAACTCATGAACCGCGGCGGCGTCACGCTGCGGCTCATCAACTGGTCCATGGCCATGGTCGGACACATGCGCGGCAGCCTGTCGCAAGTGTCCCTGACCACCAACCTGGTCATGGCCGGCATCAGCGGTTCCGCCGTGGCGGATGCAAGCGCCATCGGCACCGCGATGATCCCCTCGATGAAGCGGGAGGGCTACCGGCGCGGCTATCCCGAGGCCGTCATCGCCTGCGGCGCCATGTTGGGCCCCATCCTGCCGCCGTCGATCCCGATGATCGTGTACGCGGTGCTGGCCAACCTCTCCATCATCCGCCTGTTCCTGGCCGGCATCATTCCCGGCTTCATGCTGCTGGCAGGCTACATGGCGATTTGCGCCTGGCAGGCGCGGCGGCACGGCTACAAATCGCGTCCACGGGCCAGTTGGCCCGAACGGGCCAAGGTCACGCGCGCCTCCATCTGGGCGCTGATGATGCCAGTCCTGATCATCGCCGGCATACGCTTCGGCCTCCTGACCGACACCGAAGCGGCCGCGTTCGTTGCCATGTACGCCCTGCTCGTGGGCCTGGCCGTGTACAGGGAACTGAAGCCGGCCGAACTGGGATCGGCGTTCTATTCGGCCGGACGCACCATGGCGGTGGTCCTGTTCCTGCTGGCCGCCGCAGGTCCGTTCAGCTGGCTGATCAGCGAGTCGCGCGTGGCGGCCACCATTGCCCAGGGCATATTGGGCATTTCCGACCAGCCCTGGGTCGTGCTGTTGACGGTGAACGTGTTCCTGATCCTGGTGGGCAAGATCCTGGAGCCGCTGCCGGCGATGATCATCACCTTGCCGGCGCTGCTGCCTATCGGAGTCCAGCTGGGCATGGACCCCATCCAGTACGCCATGATCCTGATCCTGAACCTGATGACGGGCATGCTGACCCCGCCTGTCGGCATCCTGCTGTTCGTCACATCCGCCGTGGGCCGCACTCCAATAGGCCCCATCGTGCGCGAGATCATTCCCTTCTTCATCTGGTCGCTGATCGTGCTTGCGCTGATCTGCGCCTTTCCTCCATTGACCTTATGGCTGCCAGGACTGGGCGGCTGACCGAAAACCAAAACCTGAGCAGATGCACACCATGCCACTTACCGGAATCCGCGTCCTGGACCTGACCCGCATCATCTCGGGACCGTACTGCACCTCCATCCTCGCCGACATGGGCGCAGAAGTGATCAAGATCGAAGCCCCCGGCGAAGGCGACCCTATCCGCCGCCAGGGCGTGGTCAAGGACGGCCTGAGCTGGTACTTCGCCAACTACAACCGCAACAAGCGCTCGGTGACGCTGGACCTGTACAGCGCGGAAGGCAAGGACATCCTGCGCCAGCTGATACCGCATTGCGACGTCGTGGTCGAGAACTACCGACCCGGCATCATGGACAAGATGGGCTTCGGCGACGAGGCCCTGAAAGCCCTGCGGCCGGACATCATCCATTGCAGCATCAACGGCTTCGGCACCTCCGGTCCCTATCGCGACCGGCCCGCGTTCGACTTCATAGCCCAGGCCATGAGCGGCTTCATGAGCCTGAACGGCGGCGAGGACGATCCGCCCATGCGCGCCGGCCCGCCCATCAGCGACCTGGTCGCCGGCCTGAACGGCGCGCTGGGCGTGGTCGCCGCGCTGTTGCGCCGCGAACGCACCGGCCGCGGCGACTCCATCAGCGTCAGCCTGCTGTCCAGCATGATAGGACTGCTCAGCTTCCAGGCGTCGAACTACTTCGCCAGCGGCGAGCTGCCCCCGCGCACCGGCAATGACCACGGGATCGTCGCGCCCTACGGGCTGTTCGAGACCGCCGACGGCCAGGTCGCGATCGCTCCGTCCAACGACGCCATGTACGAGAAACTGCTGGACGCGCTGGAACTGCCCGAACTGCGCGCGCATCCGGATTTCCGGGCCAACGCCGACCGCATGCTGAATCGCGCCTCCATCAAGAACGCCATCGAAGCCCGCACCCGCCAGAGGGACAGCCACTATTGGATCGAACGCCTGAACCAGTATGGCGTGCCTTGCGGGCAAGTGTTGAACCTGCAGGAAGTCTTCGACGATCCGCAGGTGGCGGACCAGCAAATGGCGATCGACGTCCCGCATCCCGACGGCCAGCAGGTGCGCATGCTGGGCTTTCCCATCAAATTCGCCGAGGCCCCCTGCCAGGCCCGCTGCGCCGCGCCCGCGCTAGGCGCGGACACCGACGCGGTCCTGGAGGAACTGGGCCTGTCCCGCGACCGGATCCGGGAACTTCACGAGACAGGAGCCGTCTAGCCAGCATGACCTTATTTATGGCCGCCCGCGGCAACCGAACCCGCAGTACGCATCAGCAGCATCCGCAGTAACCGACGTCTGGCGCTCACGACCGGACGCACCCACCAAGGAATGGAGACCACAACCATGCTACGTGCCCTTATGCTCTCGGCCTGCGCGCTCGCCGCCTGCGCCCCCGCCGCCGCACAGCAGTACCCGAACCAGCCCATACGGGTCATCGTGCCGTTCACCCCTGGCGGCGGCACCGACTTCCTGTCGCGCACCGTCGCCGCCAAACTGTCCGACTCGGTCAAATGGAACGTCGTCGCCGAGAACCGGCCCGGCGCCGGCGGCACCATAGGCATCACCACCGCCGCGCGCGCCAAGCCGGACGGCTACGAGATCGTCATGGGCCAGGTCGACAACCTGGCCGTCGCCCCTTCGCTCTACACCAAGCTGGCCTATGACCCGGTCAAGGACTTCGAGCCGATCGGTATCGTCGGCGAAGCCCCGCTGGTGGTCGTGGCCGGCAAGAACGGTCCGTACAAATCCCTCAAGGACCTGATCGCTGCCGCCAAGAAGGCGCCGGGAACAATCAACTACGGCTCGCCGGGAGCAGGCACCATCACCCACCTGGCCGCCGAACTGCTGCAGCTCCAGGCAGGCATCAAGCTCGTCCACGTGCCCTACAAGGGATCGGGGCCGGCCATGGCCGACCTGCTCGGCGGCCAGGTGCCCGTCATCTTCACGTCGATCCCCTCGGCCGCGCCGCAGATCAAGGCCGGCAGCGCCGTCCCGCTGGCCGTGACCTCGCTCAAGCGCAGCCCGGCCATGCCCGACGTACCCACCATCGCCGAATCCGGCTATCCCGACTTCGACGTGCGCGTCTGGTACGGACTGCTGGCCCCCGCGAACACGCCCAAGCCCATCATCCAGACGCTGAACACGGAACTCAACAAGATCCTCGCGCTGAAGGATGTACAGGATGCGCTGGCGGCGCAAGGCGCAACTGCCATGCCCACCACGCCCGCGCAGTTCTCGCAGACCATCGCGGCAGACTACAAGAAGTGGCGCGGCGTCATCCAGTCCGCCAACGTGAAGCTTGAATAAGGTCGAGTCCAGGCTCCGCGGCGACCGCCGATACATCAAACCGCGACTTCATTTCAACGCCCGCCCGGCCTTGAAAACAGCCTAGATCAAACGCATGCACCGCCTCATGCGTATGCACGACGCTCCCAGGGGAAGCGCCGTGCATACGCTTGGATGATGGGCCCCAGCAGCATTGACAGCGATACGGCCAATCGAGACGATGACCTCGGCACCACAGGTTTCAACGTGGCGCAGTGAAGGAGGCTCATCATGTCAATCTCATGTAGACGACTGGAGGATGTGATTGCGGTCTCGGCAGCTGGAGACCAATACCGGATCGAGCGACATATCATTCAAGAACCCGCGACGGACGACAGTCCCGATCCACACATAGTGCTGCAATGCCGCCTGTCCACCGGCGGCACCGTGATCTGGGAGGGTAAAGACGTGTACCGGCTCAAATCAGGTGAAATCCTCCGGCCGGTGAATCGCAGGAAGAAGAAGAGTCCTTTTGAAGGGTAGGAATGAAAAGCCCGCGGCTTGCGCTTGCGGGCTTTTGCTTGGGGTGGTGAAAGACGGTCTGCGGCCGGCCGTCACGTGGCATGAACATGCGTCTCCCTCCGTAGTGGGCATTCGACGCAGGTCACCAGCCATTACTCCCCTGATTGCTGGACTGCATTACGTTGTGGACCGGGCCATAAGTTGGCCCCGGCCAAGCTTCCACCACCGCTCGATGCTGCGCGGCGCACTCTCCATATTGAATCGCCAAGACAATGTAGCTCCGAGCGAAGTCGTCCCAACTATCGCTTGTCACTTCCGGTAATGGCGGGCACGGCCACGCCAAATTGGCTGGGAGCATTGGCCAGGCGGGCGGCTTCGTTGATATGCCGCAGCCGGCCAGCATCAATGCGGCAGCCAGCAGGCAAAGGGCTTTGGCCTTCGACACGGGTGTACCTCTCAATGACCTTGGGCTCGGCGCCGCGCAGCGCGGCTACGTTCGCCTCGAATGTGGTAGCGATGCCGGCCAGGCGGCCGGTCTGGACCTTGAACTCGTTGAGCTCGGCCAACGCATGGTCGGCTTTCGCCTTGGCCACGCCGTCGTGGTAGCGGCTGGATCCGTACAGCACGACGCCGGCGCTCAGCACCAGCGCCACGGCCGCGCCGCCGATCCAAGGCGCGGCCATCTTCCAGAACGGGTTCATCCGCTCAGTGACCTTTCCCAAGATCCTCTCCCATATCGTCCTCGCTCGCAGGCAGCGGTTCGCCTGTCAATTGAGCAATGCGGACACGCGCCTCGTGCAACTGGTATTTGATCAGGCGCATGTCACCTTTCATCGATGCCCAATCCGCGCGCATTTCCTGAAGTTGCCGGTCGAGGTCGATCGCCCGCATCTTCCACTGGTCGCGTTCGAGGGTGATCGTGGCTAGCGCACCGCCTGACGCCGCGGCGCTGGCGACGCTGTTTTCCAGCATCCGCATGAGCAGCGGCACCAGCCATTTGCCGACGAATCCGGTAACCAGCAGCGCCAGGCCTGCGTAGACTCCCTTTTCGAAATCCATCGCTACCCCAACAACGTGCCGCCAGTAGGGCCCTTCCAATCGCGCGGGATCTGGAAATGCGGACCGTCCTTGAAGCGCTTCCAATCACCGCCCCATTCCACCGGCACGCCCAGCTCGGCGGCGCACGCCTTCACAGCGTCCGCCAGCCCGCGGAACGTCGCCCAGTCATTCCAGGGGATGGCGCCGCCCACCAGGGGAGCCAGGTCGACCGCGTGGCCGTAACCGTCGGCCTGCTTGATGTGATAGCTGTTCTGAGTCCGACTGGCTCCCCGCGCGACCAATTCCAACTGGCGTTCCGGCGTGCGCACACCCTCGATAACAGTGAAATCGACAGCCGTACGCTGGATGGTCAGCTTCACCACCTCGACCAGATCGGGGTGCACGCCTACGAGACGGGACAGGCTGCATTGCGATAGTTCGAAATTGCTCATTGCTTGCTTCCCCTACAGGCGCAAAAAAAACCCGCCATAGCGGGTTGCGACATGGTCGATTGAGGCTCAAATCGCCTGGTCATGATAGGTAATGTCCATGGCGTAGGCTCGACTGTTCGTCAAACGTTCAAAGGGCGGTTGCGGGTACGTACGAACTCACATCTATGGCGCCTGCCAATTCTCGGTTGGGAAAACGGGCCAATCTACCTGATGGGGGAATCCTGGCTGTTTCGTCACATCCCTGAGGGCCTGACGGTATATTGCCCACGCGGCCCTGATAGATTCAGGTACGTCCGCCAATTGAGACCAGTCGCTGTTCCGCAACTTCAAGGTCCGCTCCTGTCGAATCAATTGGACCACTTCTTCGTCCGAAACCGGGGGGTAGTCCTGCGAGATTGGATAACCGGATTCATCGGGAACAATTCGCTTGTTTCTCGATATTCCATCGAGCAACCTCAGGCGCTCGGCATCTCCCCCAATGAGCGCCACGGCGTCTGAGGGTATGGCCGCTTGATCATGAATTCCGTCGAGATAGAATCCGCCCGTGGAAGCGGCGTAATAAGTATGCATAGCTCTTTCCCTACTCTGATAAGACCGTCAATAACCCCACGCAAGGTAGCGGCAGCTTGCATAGCCAGAGGCGAAACGAACGCTTACGCCTGTATTCGTCAGAGGAAAAAAAAGCGTCCCGCCCGTTCCCGGGGAAGGACCCGTTCCAGGGTCAACGCCTGCGACATAGGATGCTTGGGCGTGAAACACCGAGTTAGGGAATGCGATAGGAAAGGTAATGGCAGCAGTGCCTCCCAGGGAACCGGAAGCAACACCCCATTGAAGAATCAGGCCACCTGGAAGCTTCTGGTAGCCGCTCACGGCAAGGTCCTGATTGGAACCCTTGAACGCATCCGCCAGTTTCTTGGCAGTAATCGTCGCAGTGTCGTCGGTCCACGCCTGTGCTTGAGCGGTGGTCGCGATCCCTGCGGCCAACGCAACCCAATTTGCACCGCCAGCGTCTGGATTCCCGGTATTGTTTTCGACCAGGTTCAGCCAACTTCCGTTTCCGGTAGCCGCTGTCAATATGGCTCCCTTGGGGTACCCACCGATCGCTGTAGCAAACGCTGCGTCATAGGGGTACCGGCCACCCGCCTGACTCCAGCGCGCCGCGTTGCTAAGAAAGTACAGAATGCCGTTGAAGTCCTGCCCACGCGGCGGGATGCCACCAGCCGCCAGTGGCGTCATGGTCAAGGGCGGAAATCCGTCGGTGAAGGACGCCAGGCCTGGCGTGACGCCGATCTGCGACGCTACAGGGATCGTGTTCTTGGAGCCGCTCTCGGCGAAGGGGACCGGCGACTTGGAAGGTGCGTTGCTAGCCTGCATTGATGAGCCTCGATGAAGTAAAGAATACGCCGGACCCGAAAGGCTGCATCAGCCCCTCGATGAATCCGAAGGTGGAAGGCAGGTCGACCTGCAGAACGTTGGCCAAAACGGCGGCCGGCTTTGGAATGGTTCCTGACTGGGTCAGGATCGCGATTTCATACGGTTCCAGAGCAAACTCGAACACATAGCGGAACTCCATGTTTCCGGTATCGCTCACATAGCACCGGCCGCGCCCCTCGAATAGATTGGAAAGCAGGCGATTCAAGCTCGGCGACGTGCAATCGGTGATGTTCGCCAACGCCTTGACCAGAATTAGACGGCGGTACGCATCGTCCGCCAGCCGATAGGTCTGCGTCGCTTGGTCGCCGATGTACAGCGGCGCCTGATTGAAGGGCTGCCAGCTCGCCGCCTCGTCATAGCCCAAATAGGTGACGTCGCCCGGGATGGTCAGCATCCGGCCGACATCGACGATCCTGCCCCAAATGTCCAGGCCAAAGCCCTGCGCAGTCTCGACGTTCCAGACGAAGTCATGGAAGGCGTCGAAATCAGCGTCCGGGTTGATGTAGTCGTCCATGTCGTTGATCAACTGGACCAGCGTGGGACTGTTGGCGTACTGACTGATGAGGGTGCGAGCCACCAGTCCCGGTTTTGGGATGATGCTCATATCAAGGTCACCGAAATATCATCCGCCGTGACCGTGGGCCGGCGGTTGATCGGAACGACCAGGCTGGCGGCCGACGGCGTCTCGGAGCCCAGAAGCAAGGAGAGGATGGAGACCACGGGACTCAGCGCCGAAATGGGCGCATAGAACCGGCTCGCGTAAATGGTTGAGCCGATGCGCGCCCTCTGCCCGCCATCCCCGCCGTTGAAGGCGTCCGCGATCGCCTGCTTGGCCAAGGCAACAATGTCGGACGGCAAGGCCGGGTTGTCAGCCAGCTGCACAGCAAAGCGCACGGGCAATGCCGCAGGCGTTTCCCACGTCACGACATACGAGGGATAGGGATAGGCGTAGCCCTCCTTGTCCTCCATGGTGTAGGAGGTGTTGCCGTTGTAGTCGGAACCGTTGCTCTTCTTGCGCCAGATGGCATCGGCAATATCCGCTGCCTCCCCGCCCGTCACCGCCACCCAGATGGAATGCGGACGCAGGACGACGCCGCCTACTGTCTTCGGCACGGCGAGATCATTCTCTGTCACATAAACATCGATGACGCCCTCCACGTTCGCCACGTTGGCGTAGATCGCGGGGATCGAGCCGCGGGCGTTCAGCGCCACCGACTGCCGCCGGCGCTCCTCGAACTCCACCCTGCTTTCGACATGGCTGCCCACCGTTGCGGCGTCTGCGTTCGACACCGAGTCCCAACCGGGGATGGCCTGATAGATCTGGTTCAGTGCGCCAGGCGCGCAATCCACCGGTCCATCGACCGAGCAGGCGAAGGGAAGATCGATGCGCCCGCTGGCAGGGATGGTTCCCGCCTGGGTGCACAGGTACAGATTGCCATCCACCGCCTGGGCGCGGGCGCCCACTGGGATGGTCACTCCCACCAGGCCTGTGCACGTGGCAATGACGGCGGTGGGCGTACCAGGCTTGCGGTCCAGGAAGTAGATCCGCCCGATGGCGTCCTGCATGCGCCCTTGCGCGAAGGCCGGGTCAACCTGGTTCACGTAGGCCGCGAATTCGTTGTTCTTGTCGCCGATGATGGCGGTGGTGCTGGAGGCCAACTGGCCCTGGGGCGTTTCCAGCGCGGGATTCAGCCCGCCGCCGAACGCGGCGTCCATGTCGGACAGGACGCCGGCCAGGATGTCGGATTCGTTGGGCAACACCAGCCCTTCCGGCGTGAACTGCACGCGCGGCACTTTCGAGTTGTTCGGCATGGTTTCCTCAGAAGCTGACGGTATGCGTCGTTCCGTCTTGCAGGGTGATCTCGACGTAGCCCGCCAGGGCGCGGTCGGTATAGGAGGTCAGCGTGCAAATCGCGCTGGCCACTTCGGGGACCGTCATCGCGGCACGCCTGACGTGCTCTCGCACCAAGGCCAGCGGCGGCTGATGGCCCAGGAATTCTTCCCAGTAGGGAACGCCAGGGAGGGTGTTGTAGAACAGTTCGCCCTTGAACAGCTTGATGGCGCTGGCGACGTCCTGCGCAACGGCGTAGGGCTTGGACGCCAGCGCGATATTGCCCGCGGCGTCGAGCACCAGATCCCAAGCCGTCCGGTCTAGCAGCAGGGTGTTCAATTAGGCGCTCCTGTATTTGCCGGCCCGCTCTGCACGCCGGAATGCGTGTGGGTACTGCCCACGTCCTTGCCGTTGTTGCGCAGCGTACCCAGCGTGTTCATGTCGCCTTGCCAGGTGGACGTGCCGCCCAAGGATCCGCCGCCCTGCCGCACCGTGCCGTTAAGCACGATCTGGGGAGAGTTCAACGCGCATTGCGCGCTGGCGTTCAATTCGATGTCGGGCGCGCTGACTGTCACCTTGGAGGGTGAGACCACGTTGATGCCGCCGGCCGTGAACTGCACGTACTGGATCGGCGTCCCATTCAGCAGACCGCCGAAATACAGTCCATCCGCCATGTCGTGCGAACGCCAGGAACCAGGGTTGTTCTGCGCCTTCGAAGTCTTCACTAGCGAGATGTCCCGATTCGCGAAAGCCGCCATGCCAACATCACCGACCTTCGGGTCCAGGATGATGGCGTCCGCTCCGCCCTGCAGGCGGAAGTAAGGAAGGCGATGCAGGACGCCATGTGGCACGGCATTGCCGGCCCCATCGAGCTGGTTGACGAGCGGCTGCACATCGACGAAACCCACCGGCGACAGCCCGCCTGAATTCGTCACCGACACCACCTTGACGAGCGTCGCCGTACTGACTCGATTCAAAGCCTGGCTGATCAGGAACTGCAAGGCGCCGAACTCGCTGTCGCCCTGGCCGGCTTGCGCCAGCCCTGCGTATCCGTATTGCTCAGCCATTGAGGTTCCTTTTGCATACCGCCACCGACTGCCAGACGCCGCCGGGCACCTCTGCCTCCAGCTTGTGGGACAGACTCACAATGATCCATTCGCCATGCGCGGGTTCGACGGTGCTGATGACCTGCACCCTTTTTCCCAATCCTAGATTCGGGTTGTAGAGCGTCGTCAATTGAAGTCCCTTGCTGGTAAACGCCGGATATCCGATCAACCCCGTTTCCGGCGCTACGCCGATCGGATCGCCCTTTCTGTAGCCGCCCTCTGGCCAGACTGACAGGACGCCGCGGTCTATCGTGAAATTGACACGGGCGGCCTTGGCGCAACTGCGCAATTGGTCCATGTCGGTTCCGGAGAAATAGGGGTCGGCCAATACATAGTCCTGCCCGCTTTTTTCGCCCTTGAATCCCATCGATTTGGCGATATCGCACATGATTTCTTGCGCTTGCTTCGCGCCGCGAAATGACCTGGCGGACGCGGGCTTCACCTGTTTGGCCCCGGCCACCTCGGCCTTGACCGTGAACACGCCCCCAGGGGCCGCTTTGCCGTCTGAGGCCATTCCGTAGCCAGCCCACGCCTCGACAATATCTCCCTCGTAGACCAGGCATGGCGTACCGGAGTCTCCCCCTGCGTTGATCCTGACAAGGTTCTTTCCCCGGCGTTCCTCCATGATCGGCCCTATCGTCGTCAGCCTGTTCATCAGGTCTTGATTCAGTCCGTGGACCAGCAGGGTCAGTGGACCGTTCTCGAATGCGGTATAGAGAGGAATGTCCACCGTCATCCGGTAACCGCGGAGCGTCACGTCCGGCCCCTGCTCGTCGCCGAACTTCCCCTTGCCCAGGCTGATGGTCACGTCCAACCGGCGTTTGATAAAGCTCATAGTTCCAGCGGCTCCATGTAGGCCAGTACGAAACGCGAGCCGAGATCCTGATACTGCGGGTCGGCGTGGCCCTGAGTGTCCACAAAGGCCAGATCCCCAACGAAGCCCAGGTAGGCAGACCGCACAAGCCGTACCCGGTCATGGCAAAGCACCGTCGTCACGATAGGCGCATTGTCGAGTTCAAGATCCAGATAAAGCCCGGTCGACTTCTGATGGACGGCGATCTGGCAGTTCTGCCCGGACAACACGACGCTGAGCGTTTGCGCCGGCACGGGTCTCAAGGGAATTCTCTTCATTGGATAGGCTCCAGATCCGCGACCTTGTTCTGGTCGCGCCGGGGATAGGCGTCAATCTCGAACGCCTGTACCTGGCCATTGCTCTCTTCATTCGCGCCGCTGGGGTCCTGCGTGGCCGGCGATAGCGGGACGGCCGTCTGCCGGACTTCGAGCAGGGTCAGATCGACGACCAGGAGGCTGGAGCCGTTCTTGTCGGCGCGGGTATATGAGTACTTCACCAGGTTGGCCGACGGATAGACGATCTCGGGCGTCACCACTGTGTACAGTTCCGTGCTGCCGACGATACGCTCCAGCACGGACAACATGATGTTGCGCGATGCCGGGTCGCCGCCATGCGCCAGCTTGATGGTCGCCTCGAATGGCGCATCGACCTTGTTGAAGGCTGAAAACCCACCCTGCTCCGAGGGATAACTGGATATCTGGGTGGTTTCACTGAAGGCGATGCTGAGAAACGTCTCGAAAACCAGCATCTGTTGCCCATCGGCGCCGTACAAGCCCCAGCGAGGAGGACCGAAGATCAGATCGGTCAGCGCCTCCGATCCGAAGCGTGCCAGCTCGGAGATGGAAGGAATGGTCACTTCGCGGAAGACCGCCGGTACGCCCGGACTGCTCGGGACATCGGGAAAAGGAACAAGTGGCATCAGAACATCCCCGTATTGCCTTGTTGGACGAGATTCTGGGAGCCCCCCACTCGTCCCAAATCACGAGCGATTCCCGCACCATCCGTCGCCTGCGTCACAATCGTGATGGGGCCGTGGATATGGGTTTCGGAGGTATTGTTGGTGGTAGCCGTGCTGCTCGGAATGCCGGCAGCGCTGGCTTGCGCTGCCGCAGCTGTAGTAGCCGCAGCCGCGGCGCCTCGTTCCTGATCTTCAAGGGAAAGCGTCCCATGGATTGCTCCGGCAGCGGCGGCGAGCTTGCGCTCTTCGCTTGAGCTGGCCCCCTCGGACTTGCTCAACCCAAAGTGGCGGTACACGGCCACGCTGGCCTGGGCCGGGGTGGTCGCGGCTGCCAGATGTACTCCAGCCCTACGCCTGGTGCTCTCCAACTCGCTGGCGACGAAATCCAGCTGCTGTTCAACCGTGGACTCGCGCATGTCCATGCCATATACGCGCTTGAAGTCGGCCTGGCGTCGCGGATTCCATAGTCCGATGCCAGCGGAAACGCCATCAGCGCCCACGGCCCTGGGGTCCAAGTTGCTTTGGGCCTGCAGGTTGGCCACGAGCCCCACGGCCGCCTCCCGGGCATAGCCCTTGGACTCGAAGTACCTGACCGCATCGACGACCTCCTTGCTCTTCAGCGCGGGATTTCTCATCGCCGCCAAGGTTTCATCCTCGCCTGAGTTCAAGTCCTTGCTGCCGAACAACGATGCGACGACTGCCGCGACAGGTCCCGCCGCTCTCAGCGCCACAGGTCCCAAGCGTTTCAACACACCCAGGCCTGTCGCCGCGCCAGCGCCCCCGAGGGTTCCGAGGGCCGTAGCCACGGCCCCCAAGGCAGATGCCAGGCTCAGCAGCGAATTCGCCCAGGACAGAATCTTGAGCGTCCCCAGCACGAGCAGGACGTTTTGCCATCCTCCCACCGCCTGCGCCGCCGAATCGACTGCATCAATGAACTTCACGATGGCCTGCGCCGCGCCGTCGACCCACTCGACGATCTCGTCTCGGTTCTCAAGCAGATAATCGCCCCAGCCCTGTGCGAGCGAGATAAGCCGCTCAAACGCCGGCATGAGCGCCAGCAGCACCTTGACGCTCACCGATTCAAAGGTGTCGCGCAGGTCCAGGTACCGGTCGCGCAGCTGCGAGGCAGCTTCCGCATCGTTGCCGGAGATGGCAGCGCGTTTCTCCTGGACCTGAAGCAGCCGTTCGAGCTCGTCTGGCCCGCGCTTGAACAGATTGAACAGGCCTTCGCTGATGCCCATGTCCTGGGCGGCCAGCGCGGCCTGGGCCCTGTCCTTCTGGTAAAGATCGGCAATGATCCTCGACCTGGCCAGAAGATAGGTGTTCCCGTCCTTGAGGTCGCCGACATTGCCGCCGTTGCGAAAGAACCCAGGTAGCGAGTCCGCGGCGGATCCGCGGTTGAATCTGGCGACCTCGCCCGAGGATTCCCTCAATTGGGCGGAAATGGCTTCAGCAGTTCCGCCCGCCCGCTCGGCCGCCTTCTGCCACGCGGACAGCCGCTCGGTGCTCATATCCAGATTCTGGGCCATTTGGGCCAGACTGACCGCACCGGAAAAGCTGTCCGCCGCGAAGCGCTTCGGATCGAACCCCGCAGTGACGAGCAAGGCATCGATGATGGTGGCCATGCAATTACCTCGGTTCAGCTAGGACGCGCCTGTTGTGTGCGTCCACCGCAATCACCTCAAGCAAGTTGTACAGGTCCTCGGCACCATAGACCGTCTGCAGATCGTGCAGCAGGCCCGGGTGCCGGGAAATCACCGCGCCAATAATCCGGGGAATATTGGCGTAGCGGATCAGGCGCGTGCCGCCGTTGTGGACTTGGAGCCCGAAGTCGATGGGGCGGCGGCCGTAAAAAAATCCAAGTGCAAGCCCAGGACTTTCTTGCGCAGCGTGAACAGGGTCGCCACCTCCTCGACATCGCCGGACATGAGCTCGCGCGTCACATTCGGGCTGGGCTGGATCTGCACGCAATCCATCATCTTGTCCAGCAGCGGCTTGGCGCTGTCGAAAGGCAGCTTGGCGATGGCCTTCATGCCCATGGCAGCCACGCCGGCCAGCCCTGCCTCGGCGATGTTGTCCGGGATTTCCACCCCGGCGTTCATCAACGAAAACAGCGCCCGGCCGGCCCATTCCTCGGCCTCGTAGGCAGAAAGCTCCGTCAGGATGAACACCTTGCCCTTGTCGCGCCCTTCGGCGCCGATGGTCAGGGTTGTCTGCTTTCTGGCCATGTCACACCAGCGCCGGAGAGACGTTCTGCCAGGTGATCTGGAACGCCATGGGTTGGAGCATCGCCTTGGCGTCCGGCGCCGGCGGAATCTGCGTCAACACACCGCGGGTCAGCGTGTACTTGCGATCGATCGACGGGATGTTGAGGGTGCCGTTTGCATAGAACACTTCCCGGGCCGTTTCGCTGGCCGCCATCCAGATCTCGAAGACGCGCATGGACGGGGAGTCGGGCTGGATCGTGATGATCTGCACGCGGGGAACCGGCACGTAGCTGGCCGACATGCGGCCGTCCACGCCCATGGTTACCTGCGCGGGCGTGGCAGCCTCGAAGGTGAAGGCACTTTCGGAGGCATAGCCCTCGATCTTCTGCGGCACCGGAAACACGCCGCCCACCGCAAGCATCAGAACCGAGTTGGCACTGGTCAAAGTCGCCATGTTGAATCCTTAAAGAATGGCCAGCGAGGCCAGGGTGATCTGCTGGACGGAACCGCCGTCCAGGTACCAGAACGTCAAGGGCGGCGTGCCGCGGGCCTCTCGCACCTGCGGGGTCGCGTCCTTGATCTGCAGATACCAGCCGCGGGTCTGGAGCGTGTCGGAGATATCCACGCCGGCCTGGCTGTTGATCTGCGCCTTCTGCTGGCTCGACAGCGTCACGCCGGCGCGGATGGCGCCGAAGTTGACCGCGGCATTGATCGGGTCCAGGCAGGCAGCGTCGATCAGCGTGTAGCCGTCGATGTTGTAGGGGATGGAGTTCACCTGGGTCAGCAACGTCATCAGCGCCTGTTGGAACGCCGCGTTCAGCCAGATCTGGTTGACGTAGGTGTCGACCCACTTCCAGTTGCCGCTGACCTGGCCAGGGTAGAGGAAACGGAAGCGATCGTTGCTGGTCGCGTAGTCGCCATAGAAGTTGTAGCCGTTGTCGATCAGGGTCTGCGCGGTGGTGGCGTCGGTCACGGAGAACGCGAGGCCCGACTGGCCCTTGAACGCCAGGGTGGCGCGGCCGTTGGTGCGTTCGAAGTCCAGCGACGCCACCGTGCCCAGCACAAAGGCCGCGTGCTGAACGTCCTTGTAGACCGGCACGGAGCCCGAGTACTCGTTGGCGCTGACGATAGCGGCCCAGTTGGACGTATTGCCCTGCTGCGCGGCGGTGACGTCGGTGTCCCAGCCAACGTAGGCGTAGCGATCGCCCTGGGCATTGGTCCAGGCCGAAAACGCCACCTTGCCGGCCGTATCGGGTTCGAACGTCGTCATGAACGCCGCCCAGTTCTGGGTCAGGTCGGTGATCCGGCCCATGTCCACTGCCGGAACGCCAACCGCCGCGCCCTGCGACAGAACCGCCGCTGTGCCCTGCGTCAGCTTCAAGCCCGACGCGAGGGTGCCGCTGCCATAGGACACCGTGCTGGCGACGCCGTCGGTAGCCGAGGTGATGACAAAGGCGGCACGCTGCGCGTCATAGGTGCAACTTGCGCCCAGCGTGGTGAACGCCGCCTCGATGGTTGCAGCGGCATTCGAAAAACTCGTCGCCGTCGACAGGTCGATGCTGGCGGAGGTCTTGGCCACGCCATCAACGGTCACCGTCAGGATGCCGGACAGCGCCTGCAGCTGGGCCAGCGTCACCGTGGCCATGGAGCCGCCACGCAGATAGGCCGAAGCCGCTGCCGTCGGATATTGGGCGAACAGCAGATTGCCCGGCTTGCGAGTCGAGTTGTCGAACCCGTTGAAGTAGACGTCGGCCAGGACGGCCTCGGTCGAGGTCGGACCGAAGAAGCGCTGTACGTCGCGCGCGGTCGCGAAACTCTGGACGGTGCCGATGGGGACGGCGGTATCGTTGGTCAGGATCAGGCCGTTCAAGTCGAGCGCCGATCCGCCGGCTGCGATCACGCCAGGGACTACCTGGACGATTTCACTGGCGGGAATGGACATAGCGTTAAGCTCCCGTAGGGTAGGTGGTGTCGGCCTCGATGAGGCCCACGTGAAGTTGGTCCGCGAACTGCTGCGGCACGGTGATGGATGGGTTGAACTGCAGGACGGCGTCGAATGACCACCGCTCGAAGGTCTGGCTTGCTCCGCTGTCAAAGGGCAATTGCTTGAGCTCGCCCGCGTATAGCGGCTGGGCTCGTCCCAGGCTCCCCAGGAACTCGCACCCGTACTGGCTGCGCCAGGCGATCGAGAACGTGAGCGCCAGATCCTGGGCCCGCGCCCCGTAGCTATCCACCCGGACAGACCATTGCGTGGCCTGGGTCATGCTGCGCGTCCCCGCCGCGGGCGACGGATCGGCGTAGACCATGACCGGAACAGAAAGTCCAAGCGCCGCCAGCGGCGTAATGACGATGCACTCGCGCGGCGGAGTGGGAACCCAATTGGGCAGGCCGCGGACAACTTCGCAGTCGACCAAGGTCTTGAAGAAGGCGACGAGGTCCGCTACCAGCTGGTCTTCTGTAATGCTGATCTGAACGCTCATGGAGTTGGAGTCCTGCCAAAGAAGTAAGCATCGAAACGAAGCGCCAAAATGCAAAAGCCCCGGCACTTGGCCGGGGCTGCATTTGCTAGGGGCGCAATGCCCCGGGCCCATTGTGACCGATTGCGTGACCTGAGAAACGGGGTCTTGTGACGGAACCGTCACACGCCATGCAGAATCGAGACGGAGCCCTGCCGAAGAGGCCAAGGCAACATGCCGAAAAGCAAAAAGCCCCGGCACATGGCCGGGGCTGCATTTGTTAGGGGCGCAATGCCCCGGGCCCATTGTGACCGATTGCGTGACCTAAGGGGCGGGGGCTTGTGACGGAATCGTCACACGCCATGCGTAGGTCCGCCCGTGGCCGCCCGCTACAGGCTCTTGAATCAGCACGCTGCCAGTATCCTGCAGCGCATCCATGGCCCGCTGAATCCCTCTTTGCATGCGCGTCTTTTCCGGAAGGGACAAAGGCCGGCCGTGCGACACGTGCCGCACCAGCTCCATCAAGCGGAATGAGCGCCCGGGATAGCAGGCCATCAAATCCATCACCTCGTGCGCGTACTTCACGCCAGCCTCCTTTCGACCAGGCTGCGAAACAGGCCCAGGTACAGTTTGTATTCGGTTTCGGTCAGGGCTACGCCTGTCGTATCGGCGATCCAGTCCAGCGCTTTCGCGATGCGCGCCCTGCCCTCCAGCTGGCCGAACATCACGTTTTTCTGTGGGTACTCGGCGATGATGATCATCCGCTCGTGCCAGGGCAGCGCGGCATGCATCGCCTCGACCTCCATGGCGTGGTGATGGTTGATGGGCCGGTAGTCCTCCTCTTCGGACACGTATACCTCCATGTTCCCCACCGTAGCGCCGGACCAGGTCCACCGTACCCAGTTCCATATCAAATCGTCGCCCGTCAATTTACTCATCAGCCACCTCGCATTGTTTACCTGTCTTGCCGTTGGGACCGTTCTTCAGACGGTCCGCTGTTTCCTGGCTTTCGCCCTTGGCGCGCTGGATCATGTCGGCAATGCCCTTGCTCGGGTAATCGCCGCGCGCGATGCGCGCTTCCCACTTTTCGATCCAGCTCCGATGCGGGCGCCCACGGTCCCTCAATATCTTCTGCGCGCCCATTTTCTTGAGCGCCGCCTCGGCCTCGGCGCGCGTCGCCATGGTCTGTCCGGGCGCCGGTAGCGCTGGGCGCGGCAACGGGATGTCCGCCCATGCGCCCTTCGCCAGTTCCTCGTTCAAGGTCTTCTCCCACCGCGCCTTGATCGCCCCATAGGTGCAGCCCAGCAGATCCACCGTGCTGACGCCCACCGCGGCCCAGTACACCGCCGGATGCGACCAGGCGCCCAGCTCGCCCCGCCTGCGGGCGGACATGCCGCGCACCGCCTCGTGATAGGCCACTTCCGGGACCATCCACGGGCAACATGATTTGATGAACTGCGGCAGCGTCGGCGGCCATTCCTGGGTGAGGCAAGCAACCAGGCCACGGCGTACCTGGACTTCATCCAGGCCTGCCAGCTTCTGATTCCATGAATCTTTCAGCTCCCGCGCCGTCAGGCCCTGCCATTGCTGCGCGAACTTGGCGCCGTACATCAGCAGCATTTCATTCACCACCAGCGCCCCCAGGGTGGCGGGCTGGACGTCAGCGGCTGGCATCGATCGTCCCCATGTATCGTTCGCGCGGGCGGCCTTGGTCGGCCAGGACCTCGCGCAGTTCATCGGTCCAGTCGGCCAGGCGTTGCGCCCTGCCTGTCGTGGGGTTGTTCCGGGTACGCGGAGGAAAGAGGCCCTGATACCCGCCCGCGATGCTGTTTGCGATCACGGCGCCCGGCTGGTGCCCTTCGGCGAGATAGCCAGCAAGCTGCTGCAGCTGACGCCTGGCGCCCTGCTCGGTCACCGGCTTTTTGCGTGCCTTGCGATCGGCAATCCAGCTGACCCAGTCCTCGCGGTCGAGCCAAGCCGGGAGGTCGATCACGGCGGCGTCGAATCCGCTGCCTCGCTTGCGAGGGGTGGAGGGGTGATCTTCTGGTTCCTGGTTCTTGGTTCCTGGTTCTTGGTTAGCTTCCGATCCGGATTTTTCCGGTCCATGGCCGGGTTTCTCGTCGGAACCCATGGGAAACCCGCTGGGTTGTTCCGGACTGCGGTCGCCCTGCCTCGGCCGGCCTCCCCGCCTGCCGTTGGCTTTGGCGGTCTCGGCCTTGAGGTGATAAGCGGCAATCTCCACGTCCGCGCGCTTGTTGTGCCAATGGCCGTCGCGCAGGACGAAGAACTCGGACAGGACCTGCGTGGCGGCTTCCCTTTCTTCCTCGGTCCGCGCCCCCACCCACCGGAATACCTGCTGCAGGTGGTCCACGATGGGCTGCTCTTCCGCGTAGTAGCGGCGCAGCAGACGGCTATAAATGGCATCCTCAATCAGGCTCAGGTGCGCCGTGGCCTGGGCGTAGTCGCCTATGTTGTGGCTGTAGTAGTTCATGCGTGCTCCTGCATCCTCCGCCCGTTCTTACCCGGCTATCATTTTTAAATCTTAGAATGCTAAGATATTAAATGCAAGCCAACTAAGATTGTTTTTGTTTAGCATCCTAAGATGACCTTTCAGAAGCGAATCACACAGGCGTTCAACGAGGAAGCGGCCCGCCGGGCGGACGCGGCCGAACCACGCCTGACCAAGACAGACCTATGGAAGGCAGCAGGCGCCTCTTCCGGCGCGGCAACGCATTGGTTCAATGGCTCCAACGGCATGGACATGGCAACCTGCATCAAGGTTGCCCCGCTGCTGCGCGTGAACGCGCAATGGCTGTATGACGGCAGCCCGCCGAAACTGCCTACACGCGATGGCTCCCTTGCAGCCGCTGCGTTGGCAATTCCCCCTGCGCCCTGGCCCTTCCCTGGCATCCCGGAAGAACAGGTGCGCGCATTGCCCCCGGACCAGTTGAACAAGCTGCAGGGCGCGCTCGCCTTGGCGATCGCTCAACTGAAGTTGGGAATCGATGTCTCGCCTACCCCTGCCGCGCCGCCGATGCCGACGGTCCTGCGCAGCGACTCGCTGATAGACAGCTATCTGTCGCGCGACGAATTCCCCCTGCGCATCGATGGCCTGCCCGCGGCGCCGTGGGAGGGCGGCAAGACCACGCACCAGACCGAGCGCGAAGGCCGCGTCCGGATCAGCACGCAGACTGGCGTGGTGGCGAATGTGGGAGTGGGTGAGCCGCCCGCGGCCAACGACAGATTCGAGAAGGTTCCCGAGCTGGCCGACGTGCGCCTGGCGGCGGGCGACCCGATCGAAAACCACGCCGAAGAGCAGACCGGCATGATCCAGTTCCGCAAGTCATTCCTGCGGTCGGTAGGCGCGGACAACGGCAAGGGGCGCGTCGTCTATGCGAAAGGCGATAGCATGGAACCCGTCATCCGTGACGGCGCCGCGCTGCTGGTGGTTCCCAACGAAAGCCTGACGCTGCATGACATTGCCGCCGGCGGCGTCTATGCCATCAACTATGACGGCAAGATGATCGTGAAGACGGTGGCCAGGGAACGGCTCACCGGGCAATGGGTGGCGCGGTCGTTCAATCCCTTGCACGATGACATACCGCTGGAGAACGGGGCATCGGTGCGGGTGCTGGGCCGGGTGGTGTGGGCGGGCGCGCGGCTGCGGGATGAAGCCGCGAGACAGTGGAAATCCGAATGACGAAAACTACGGCGGCTACCCTATGGATACCGCAGAGACATCGTCACAGGCAGGGGCGACGGCCCCGTCGCCAGAGGCGATATTGAGTGGCACGAGGGTCCGCAAAGGCGACACGGCGCACAGATTCACATATTGGGACAAGTTCCGCACACTCCTGAAGCACAGAGCGGACAACCGCTTCAAGTTGCTGTCGCACGCCTTTCCATTCATCCATCGTGACAGGGAGTTGCGTCATTTTTTCACGGCCAGCGAGGCTATGAATAACCGCGTTGACACCGGATCGTCCCCTGACAATTCGATCGGCAACTTCCTCCTGATGAGCAACCCGTTCCAGTACATCCAAGGGAGTTTCGAGCAGTTTCATTGCTTCAACGTTTGCCCACAACCGCCCCCACTCTATTCCAGTTGGAAGCCTGCCACTGATGGCTTGCGATATTTCCAAGACAGCGCCTGCCAAAGTGACGGAGACATTCAGCAGCGGCGCAATCTCGATGGCCGCTAGTTCAGCGCGCCTTCGCTTCAAATCATCGGCGGCACGTTGCTTCCCAAGGCGCACGCAACGACCTCCCCACATGGCGGCAAAGGCAATTGCCACTACAGAGACCCATGCGGCGATAGAAATATTAGAAACGGCCTCTCGTAAAGCAGGCCGTGACTCCCAACCCACAACGGCCAAAGCAACCAGGGTCCCCGAGATCAGGGTCCATTCCGTTCTACCGAAAACAGGCGCGTCGCCACTCGTCTGCACGTCAAGCTCTCACAAAGAAGGCCAAGGTGGGCATGGTAACTGCTAATGAACTTGCCTAGTTAAGTAACGTGACAGCAGCGAGCCAACTCATCGTGCACCGCGCGTTCTGTTCGCGTTGGAGGAGTGAGTTCCGATAAAACAAACCCACTCGAAAATAAGATATCGCAGGTTGTTTGCGGTCAGGTTGCCGTAGCCGCGTAACCAAGGCGGCTATTCGTTACAGCCGAGATTTCCACACGATTCACCAGTGCGGACGAGAGATCGATCATGTCGTCAATCCGCAGCATTCTGGCGCTCCGAACGCTTCGGCTGAACCAAGTCAGTTCCCGATCTAAGGCTTGAATCGCAAGAACGCAGCTCACAGGGGTCGTGTCGCGGTTCCCAAAGTAGAGGCCGCCTTGCTGCTCGCAAAACCCAAAACTCTCCAGGACGGCTGCAATCTGTCCGTAAGATCTGGCCCAAGACCCTCCATGATGGAGGAGGCCGAGAGCTGCAACATCGAAATCGAATGCGATTGCGTACATGTGAATCCTGGGAATTCCGGTGATACCAAAGTCTTAGCTAAAAATGCGCGACAGTGTAACCAATTCTCATGTAGAACCCATGAAAAGTATGTGTGCGGACTTCAACGTATGAACTCGCCCCCGCACGGGTTCGGAATTGGACCGCTGGCGCACTGACATTGTCGTCTATCGTTATGACGCTAATCGCAATCTGGAAAGCGGCTGTGGAGCGCACCGAATGAGCATGGCGGCGTGTCGTTCGGGCCGGTGGAGACAAGATGCCGCGCTCGCACCTGGTGCCCGAAGGATAGGCAACGCCGACATCGCTACAACCACCGACCTCATGCGTATGAAGTACGGCGCGACGCCCGCCGCAGCACCTCTATCCAAGGATAGGATGCCTGTAAGTACTCCAGGCCGCCTATCTTGAGGCCTGCGAGCTTGAGGCCAGCGAGCTGCTCCACGCCCTTGGCCAAATGCAGGTTGGAAATATTCAAGGTCCTCCCCGCGCCAAGTCGCCAAGATCAAGACGAACTCGTGACCACGTCGAAAAACCGGAAATCCGTCACCATTGCCCAAGAAAAAAGGCACCTCGCTTTTTAGCGTAGGTGCCTTTTTTCATATGTATTCGGTGGGGTGGCTGATGGGGCTCGAACCCACGACAACTGGAATCACAATCCAGGACTCTACCAACTGAGCTACAGCCACCTCTGGTACTGCTCTTCTTCCTTGCCGCGCCTCTTTTGAAAGATGCTTAACAACGAAGAGGCCGAATTCTAGCACGTTTTTTTGAAGATGTGAAAACAGCCGCCACTTCCCCACTTGCCAGGGCCAGCCGCCTTGCTATCCTTCGCCATTGATCATCTACGGAGGCCGCGCTTACGCCATCGCCATGGACCGCATACACGCAATCTTGATCGATTATTGGCCCCATCTGGTTTTTGCCATCAGCATCGTGGCCGGGACGGGCGCGGCGGTGCATGCCGCGATGACCAAGCAGGACGTGCGGGCAGCCATCGGCTGGGTAGGCGTGGCGCTGTTTTCGCCGCTGTTCGGCGCGCTGTTCTATTTCGTAGCAGGCATCAACCGGATCCGCAAGACGCGGCTGTCGCAGCAGCGCGACGAGGCGATGGTGGTGGATGCGGAGCAGGTCGAGACCGCGCCCGTGGACGTGGCGCCAATCTCGGGCCAGCAGTTCTCGTCGCTGAAGGTGCTGGGCGACCGTGTCAGCCGCTTCCGCCTGCTGGGCGGCAACGCGGTGCGGCCGTTGGCCGGCGGCGATGAGGCCTATCCGGCGATGTTGCAGGCGATCCGCGAAGCGCGCCACGCGGTGGCGATGCAAAGCTACATCTTCGACAACGACGCCATAGGCCGCGAGATGGCGCAGGCGCTGATCGAGGCGCGCGAGCGCGGGGTCGAGGTGCGGGTGCTGATCGACGCCATAGGCTCCAAGTATTCGCGCCCGCCCATCGTGCGCATGCTGTCGCGCGGCGGGGTGCCGGTGGCGCGCTTCATGACCAATCCGCTGGGCGTGCTGCGCATGCCCTATGCCAACCTGCGCAGCCACCGCAAGGTGCTGGTGGTCGATGGACGCGTGGGCTTTACCGGCGGCATGAACGTGCGCGCGGCCTTTGTCAGCGCGCTGGCGGGCGACGGCACCAACCGCGATACCCACTTCCGCGTGGAAGGGCCGATCGTGACGCAGTTGATGTCGGTGTTTGCGCACGACTGGAACTTCACGACCCACGAATCGCTGCCTGCCAAGCCCTGGTTCGATCCCGAGGCCCTGCCGCCCACGGGCGACGTGCCGATGCGCTGCGTGCCGTCAGGCCCCGACCGCGCCCTGGGCAGCACGCACAATATGCTGCTGGGCGCGCTGGCGGTGGCGCAGCGCCATGTGCGCATCCAGTCGCCCTACTTCCTGCCCGACCAGACGTTGATCGGCGCGCTGGCCACGGCCGCGCGGCGCGGGGTGGTGGTGGATATCGTGATTCCCGGCAAGAACAATCTGCGGCTGGTCGACTATGCGATGACGGCGCAGCTGGACCAGGTGGTGCGCACGGGCTGCCGGGTCTGGCGCTCGCATGGCGCGTTCGACCATTCCAAGCTGATGACGGTGGACGATGCCTGGGCCTATGTGGGCTCGTCCAATCTGGACCCGCGCAGCCTGCGGCTGAATTTCGAGCTGGACACCGAAATCTACGATCCGGGCGTGGCGCGCTGGATCGGCGCGCGGGTCGACGGGTTGATCGCGCAAGGCCGGCGCGAAACGCTGGAAAACCTGCTGCGGGCGCCGTTCGCCAAGCGCCTGCGCAACAAGGTGATCTGGCTGGCCACGCCCTATTTGTGACGATGCCGCCGCAACTACGGTAATCTTGCGCGATGCGCTACGAACTTACCGATCTCCGCCTGTTCCTCGCGATCGCCGAGGCAAAAAGCCTGTCTGGCGGGGCCAACGCCGTGCACTTGACGGCGTCCTCGGCCAGCTACCGGCTGAAGAACCTGGAGTTCGCGATGGGCGTGCCGCTGTTCAAGCGCGAAGCCCGCGGCATGGAACTGACGGTGGAAGGGACCTTCGTGCTCAAGCATGTGCGCTCGCTGCTGGCCGGGGTCGAGCGCATGCACGGAGAGGTCAGTGGCTTCGCCAGCGGCCTGAAGGGCAGCGTCAAGCTGTTCGCCAACAGCAGCTCTCTCAACGGCTTCATCGTGCCTAGCCTGAGCCGTTTCCTGTCGGCCAATCCCAACGTCAACATCCTGCTTGAAGAGCGCTCCAGCAATACGATCGAGGCGGCCATCGCCGGCCAGGAAGCCGACATCGGCATATTCGCGGGCCGCGCCAAGTCCGCCGGCGTCAACGCCATGCGCTATGCGGTCGACGAACTGATTATTGCCGCCCCCTTGAACCACCCGGTGGTGGAAAGCTCGCCCGTACGCTTCCCTGCGGTGCTGGACCTGGATTTCGTCTGCATGAGCCGCAACAGCAGCAACTATGTGTTCCTGTGCGACATGGCCAAGCTGGCCGGCAAGACGCCCAAGGTACGCATCCACGTGCATACTTTCGACGCGGTGCTGTCCATGGTGGAAGCGGGCGTGGGCGTGTCCCTGGTGCCGCGCAGCGTGGCCGCCAACGCATTGCGCGAAAAGCGGATTGCGGCCGTGGCCCTGAGCGAACCCTGGGCCCTGCGCGAACTGACGCTGGTCACTCAGGCGGGGGTGCCGCCCTCGCCCTTCGTCGAGCAGGTCGCGGAGTACCTGCTCGACGATCCCATCGTGGCGGCCACGCGCGAGCAGGACTGATACTTCGTCAGGAGCCAGGCGTCCCGGCGGGGACCGGACCGGATCAGGCTTTGGCGCGGCGCTTGTTTTCCAGGAATTCGTTCATGAACTTCTGCGGTTCGCCGGTGTTGAACGCCACGGCGAATTCACCAACGCTGTCCTCGATCGCCTCATCCACCGGCATGGTCTCCCACCGGCGCAACAGCTTCTTTTGCTGACGCAACACGGCCGGCCCCAGCGCGGCGAATCCTTCCGCCAGCTTGCGGACGGCGCGGTCCAACTCGGTCTGTGGCACGGCGGCGTTCACCAGGCCCCAGTCCTGCGCGCGCCGCGCATCGATCAGATCGCCCGTCAGCAGCATCCAGGCGCTGTTGGCGGCGCCGATCAAGCGCGGCATGAGCGCCGCATGGATCACCGAGGGTATGCCCACCTTCACCTCGGGCATGCCGAACTGTGCGTGATCGGCGCAGATGCGCAGGTCGCAAGCCAGGGCGAATTCCAGGCCGCCCCCCAGGCACCAGCCAGGAATGCGCGCGATGACGGGCGCCGGGAAATGGCGGACGTCATTGCAAAGGTCTCGCAGGTTCGAAATGAAGCGCTGCGCCGTCGGCTCGTCGAGCGCGGCCATTTCCGCGATATCGGCGCCCGCGACGAAAGCGCGGTCGCTGGCGCCGCGCAGCACCAGCACGCGGACCGACTCATCCGCGCGCAGCCATGCCAGCGCGTCCCGCAGGCCGTCTATCACAGGCGTGCTCAGGATGTTCAGTGCGCCGGCGTCCAGCATGGTCAAGGTGGCGATGCCGGTCGCCTCGATCTCGGCTCGGGCATGGGGAAGGACGTGGGATCTGGTGCTCATGAAACCTCCTTGTTATTGCATCTTCTCGAACTTGATGTCCTCGACCACCGTTTTCCAGTGGCCGTAGGATTGCGCGATCAGCGCGCCGAACTCGTCCCGCGACATCGGGCTGGGCACGGCGCCCTGCTTCTCGATAGCTTCCACGGTCGCCGGATCGGCCAGCGCCTGCCGCACGGCCGCGTTCAGCCGGTCCAGTACCGCTGGCGGCGTGCCCGCGGGTGCGGCCAAGCCGAACCATGAGGGGTTGTTCATGGCCGGTAAGCCGGCCTCGGCGTAGGTCGGCACGTCCGGCAATACCTTGAGCCTGCGCTTGGCCGCCACGGCCAGCGGGCGGATGCGCTGGGCCTGGATCAGCGGATAGGAAGACGGGATGTTGTCGAATACGACCTGCACCTGCCCGGCCACCAGATCATTCAGTGCCGGTCCGAGCCCCTTGTAGGGAACGTGCAGCATGCGGGTCCCGGTGGTCTTCAGGAACAGTTCTCCGTTCATGTGGCTCAGGCCGCCGTTGCCGGACGAGCCAAAGGCGTATTTGTCGGGCGATGCCTTCAGCAACTGTTGAAACGCCGCCAGGTCCTGCGCAGGCAGCGACGGATTCACCACCAGCACATTGGGCACGTCGGCCAGGTTGCTGATGGGCGCAAAATCCTTGACCGGATCGTAGGCGCTCCTGGCGTAGACGTTCGGATTGACCGCATGCGAGCTTTCGACGGCCATCACCAGGGTATAGCCGTCGGCAGGCTGCTTGGCGGCGTAGGCCGAACCGATGCTGCCGCCGGCGCCCGGCCGGTTCTCGATCACCACGGATTGGCCGAGCTGCTCGCCCAGCTTGCCGCCGACCACGCGGGCGATGATGTCCGTGGTGCCTCCCACGGCATAAGGGACGACCAGCCGGATGGGCCGGTCGGGATATTCGGCGGCCGCCATGGCCGGCAAGACCAGGCAGACGCATGCCGCCAGGCGGAATCGGGAAAGTTTCATTGTTTTGTCTCCTCGTGGGGTATTACTGCAATGCGGTATCCGGCAGCACCGCTGCCGTGTGTTCGCCCAACAGCGGCGGCGCCGCCCCCAACGCTTCGGCGGGGGTGCCGGCCAGCATGGGATTGCGCACCAGGCGCACCTCTCCCAGGGCAGGATGATTGGCGGTCTGCAGCAATCCGCGATGCAACACCTGCGGATGCGCGAAGACCTCGTCCAAGGTGTGTATCGGCCCCCAGGGCACGCCCGCCGCGTCGAAGGCGTCCGTCCAGCGCTTGCGCGCCGCAGCCGCCAAGGTTTCGGCGATCAGGGGCCGCAGGCTGTCCATGTGGGACAGGCGCGCGCTGTTGGTCGCGTAGCGCGCATCGGCCGCCCATTCGGGATGGCCGGCCACGCCGCTGAAGCGCGCGAACTGGCCGTCGTTGCCTATCGCCAGGATCAGGTGGCCGTCGGCGCAGGCGAAGACCTCGTAGGGCGCGCAATTCGGATGCGCGTTGCCGCTGCGCTTGGGCGTCTCGCCCGAGACCAGGTAATTGGCGCCCTGGTTGGCATTGAGCGCCACCGCGACGTCAAGCAGGCATATGTCCAGCGGCATGCCTTGTCCGGTCTGGTCGCGCTGGCGCAAGGCGGCAAGCACTGCGGAGGTGGCGTACATGCCCGTCATCAGGTCCACCACCGCGACGCCGGTGCGCAGCGGCCCCGCGCCGGGCGTGCCATCGGGCTGCCCCGTGTAGCTCATCAGTCCTCCCATGCCCTGGAATACGTAGTCGTATCCCGGCTTGCCCGCCAGGGGACCGGACTGGCCATAGCCGGTGATGGACAGGTAGATGAGCCGTGGGTTGACGCTAGCCAGCGAGGCATAGTCGAGCCCGTACTTGCGCAGGCCGCCGGCCTTGTAGTTCTCGACCAGGATGTCGGCGTCGGCGACCAGTTCGCGCACGCGGGCGGCCCCAGCCTCGGTGGCGAAGTCGATGGCGACGGATTGCTTGCCGCGGTTGCAGGCCATGAAATAGGCCGACATGGAGGCTCCGCCGTCCGCGGACCGCAGGTCTGGCGGCCCCCAGCCGCGCGTATCGTCGCCGCGGTCGGGATGCTCCACCTTGACGACTTGCGCACCGAGGTCCGACAGGTTCTGCGTGCACCATGGGCCCGCGAGGATGCGCGACAGGTCCACGACTTTGACGCCGCGCAAGGCATTGTGAAGCATAGTTTCTCCGTGATTCAGGCGATCCGGAAAAGTATGCAGGCCAGCTTGCGCGGTGAGGAGTCGAATGTTTCGAACGCTGTGTTCGTCGGCATTCAAGCCGCCGGCGCGCCCTGCGGAGCGGCACAGTCCTTTAGAAAACCGCGAAAGTTGGGTTCGAATATTTCGGATGGAGTAATGCGCAGGCCGCCTCCATACTGGCCGCACGGAGGCGTGGCTGCAGTCGCGCCGCCTTGACGACAAGACTCCAGGAGACAACCATGATCCGCAATATCCTGCGACGCGGCGCGCTCGGCGCCCTGCTCGCGAGCAGCCTGGCGGCGGGCGCCGCCCACGCCGCGTATCCCGACCATCCCGTCACCGTCGTGGTGGCCTTCGCCCCCGGCGGCATGACCGACATCGTCGCCCGCCTGCTGTCGGCGGAACTGGGCAAACGCTTCAACCAAACCTTCGTGGTCGAGAACAAGCCGGGCGCTGCCGGACAGATAGGTACGGAATTGGTCGCGCGCCAGAAGAACGACGGCTACACCCTGCTGGTCAGCGCCACTGGGCATGTGATCGGCCCGGCGGTGAACGACAAGGTCCGCTATGACCCGATCAAGGACTTCGAACCCATCTCGATTCTCGCCCGCGCGCCGAATCTGGTGGTGGTCAACGCGGGCCTGCCGGTCAAGACCATCCCCGAGTTCCTCAGCTGGGGCAAGTCGCAGCCTGGCGTGCCCTATGGTTCGGCGGGATTCGGCGGATCCACCCATCTGGGCGGCGAATGGTTGAAGAAGATTACCGGGGTGCCGATGGAACACGTGCCCTACAAGGGCGCGTCACCAGCCACCAACGCAGTCGTTTCGGGCGAACTCAAGGTCGCGGTGCAGGACGCGATGAGCGTGGCGCCCTTCATCAAGTCCGGACAGCTGCGTCCCATCGGCGTCGCCAGCGCCGAACGCAGCAAGCTGTTTCCGGATCTGCCCACATTCGCGGAATCGGGCGCGCCCGGCCTGGACGTCTACACCTGGCTCGGCTTCTACGCGCCGGCCGGCACCGACCCGGCCATCGTGGCCAAGCTGAACGAAGCCACCAACCAGATCATGAACTCGCCCGAAATGGTTCAGCGCCTGGCCGGACAGAACAGCGAGCCGCTAGGCCCGATGACGCCGAAACAGGTAAGCGGCTTTGTCGCGGACGAAACCGCCAAATGGCGCAACGTGGTTCAGACCACTGGCGTCAAGGTGGAGTAGACACAGCAGAGGCGACGCAGGCCGCCCTTGCGGCCGGCGCGGGCGCTAGGGTCTCGTCCCGTACCTGCGGGACGGGACGCTAGCCGTCCGACGCCGGCGCCGACGCCGCGCGCACGGCAAACACCGCGTTGGCCTTGAGCATGACACGGCCTTCCACCTGCAACAGGCAAGTGGCGTAGATCAGGCGCTTGCCCTGCTTGTCGATCTGGACGTGTGCCTCGAGCCAGTCGCCGGGCTTGACGGGGTTCATGTACTCCACCGACATCTGCACGGTGACAACCGACACCTGCGCCTGAGTGGCGATGGTATGCCCCAGCGCGCTGTCGGCCAGGGTGGCCAGCAATCCGCCGTGGGCAATGGCATGCATGTTCGTGTGGGCCAGGCCCAGGCGCAACGCGAGCACATTGTCGCTGTCGCGCTTGTACAGCGCGCCAAGTTCGGCAAGATGCGCCATGAAGGGACTGCTCGGGCGCCAGGGCGCAAAACCGGAAGGTATGGAGTCTGTCATGGCTGGGATCTATGTCTGGGGGAATACAGTATCGCAAAGAAGGCCGCGGCCGGCATGACGCCGGGCGCGGCCGTGGCCATGGCGCGGACGCGTCAGAATGCGGTCCTGCCCTCTTTCACCAGCCGCTCGAGCAGCGGCGCGGGCGTCCAATGCTCGCCATGGGCGCGCTGCAATTCCCGGATTTTCTCCAGCGTCTCGGCCAGCCCCAGGGTCTGGGCATAGAACATGGGGCCGCCACGCGCGCCCGGAAAGCCATAGCCGTGGACATAGACCACATCCACGTCCGAGGCGCGCTGCGCGATGCCTTCCTCGATGATGCGGGCCCCTTCGTTGGCCAGCGCCAGCATGCAGCGCTCGACGATTTCCTCATCGCTGACCGGCCGCCGCGCGATGCCGGCCTCGCGCGCGCATGTCTCGATGATGCCGTCCACCACGGGATCCGGTAGCGGCTGGCGGCTGCCCGGCTCGTAGCGGTAATACCCTGCCTGGGTCTTCTGGCCAAAGCGGCCCAGTTCGCAGATGCGGTCCGCAACCTTGGAATAGCGCAGATGCGCGGGACGGGTGGGCGCCAGCCGCTTGCGCGTGGCCCAGTTGATGTCCATGCCCGCCAGGTCGGCCATGGCCAACGGCCCCATGGCCATGCCGAAGCGCGTAAGCGCGCCATCGATCTGCTGCGGGCTGGCCCCTTCTTCCAGCAGGAAGCCCGCCTCGCGCCAGTATCCCGTCAACATGCGATTGCCGACGAAGCCTTCGCATACCCCGACCAGCACCGGAATCTTGCCGATTTGCTGCGCAACCGCCATGCAGGTCGCAATGACGTCGGCGCCGGTGCGCGCGCCGCGCACCACTTCAAGCAGCTTCATGACGTTGGCCGGACTGAAGAAATGCAGGCCTATCACCGCCTCGGGGCGCGCCGTGCAGGCCGCTATCTCGTCGATGTTCAGGCGCGAGGTATTGGTGGCCAGGATCGCGCCGGGTTTGCATACCGCATCCAGTAGCCGGAATACGGCCTGCTTGACCGCCATGTCCTCGAATACGGCCTCGATGACGAGATCCGCCTGCGCCAGGTCCTGCATGTCCAGACTGGGAGCAATGCGCGCCATCCGGGCTTCGACGCCAGCGGCATCGAGCTTGCCCTTGGCGGCGGTGATTTCGTAGTTCTTGCGGATCAGGGACATGCCGCGGTCCAGTGCCGCCTGCTCGCGCTCGTACAGCGTCACGTCGTGGCCCGCATTAGCAAACGCCATGGCGATACCGCCGCCCATGGTGCCGGCGCCCAGGATGCCGACGCGGCCGATCCGGCCCGCGCTGCCGCCGCCGGCGACGCGCGGCGCCTCCTTCTCGGCGAAGAACAGATGGCGCAGCGCCTTGGAGGCATCGCCCTCCACTAGCGCGTCGAACAGGCGGCGCTCTTCATCCAGCCCCGGCTCGACAGGCAGGCGCGTGGCGGCCTCCAGGCAATCGATCACTGCGCGCTGCGCAATCGCGTTGCGCGCCTTGGGATTGACGTTGGCCCGCGCCGCGGCGAAGTCCATCCCGCCCCCGTCCAGGACACGGCGCGCAGCGAGCGGATGCGAGACCTGTGCGGCACGCTCGCGCGCATAGGACAGCGCGAAATCCAGCAGATCGCCTTCGGCGACCGCATCGACCAGCCCAGCCGCCATGGCCGCCGTGGCATCCATGGGCTTGCCGGACTGAATCATGTCGAGCGCGCGCGGCACGCCTATCAATCGCGGCAGGCGCTGGGTGCCGCCACCGCCAGGCACCAGGCCGAGGTTCACTTCAGGCAGCCCCATTTTGGAGCCCGCCTGCGCGACGCGGTAGTGGCATCCCAGAGCCAGTTCCAGCCCGCCGCCCAAGGCGAAGCCATGGATCGCGGCCACCACCGGCTTGGCGGATGCCTCGATCGCGGCAATGACGTCGCGCAGCATGGGCTTGGCGGTGGCGGCCGGCGTATTGAACTGGCGGATATCGGCGCCGCCGCAGAACGCCTTGCCGGCGCCGGCGATGACGATGGAGTCCACGCCTTTATCGGCCAGCGCCAGGGCCAACCCAGCATGGATGCCGCTGCGCACGGTATCGCCCAGGCCGTTGACGGGCGGGTTATCAAGAAAGATCACGGCCACTCGCCCCTGCAGGACGTAGCGGGTGGTTGGGGATAGGTCGCGGGACGGCGATGCGGCGGGCAAGTTCATGGTGTACCTCGTTCAGCGGCGCGGCTCAGGCCGTCGCCAACCGTTGATAGCGGTTGAGATGGTGCCGGGTGTCGCCCAGCGTGTATTCGATAGCCAGCAGCCGCTTGACGTAGTGGCCCACCGGGAGTTCGTCGGTCATGCCCATGCCCCCATGCAGCTGGATGCTTTGGTGGCTGATATAGCGCGCGGCCGCGCCGCAACTGGCCTTGGCGGCGGACACCAGCTGCGCCCATAGGCGCGCGTCCGATTGCGCCGCGCCTGCCGCCAGCCAGGTCAGCGAACGCGCCTGCTCCAGCGCCAGCAGCATGTCCACCAACCTGTGCTGCACTGCCTGGAAGCGGCCTATGGGCTGGCCGAATTGGCGGCGTTCCGCGACGTGGTCGCGGGTGGCGTTCAGCAGTGCTTGCATGGCCCCCAGCGCTTCCGCGCACAGCGCCACGCGCGTGGCGTCTGCCGCGAACGCCAGGGCATCGGCTGCCGGACCCAGCCGCGCGGCGTTGTCGACGCGGCAGTCCTTCAGCCTGATGTCCGCGTAGGGACGGCCGTCCAGGCCTGGCGCGCCTTGGCG
>NZ_JCBAMT010000024.1:0-74276 GCF_059760445.1 Achromobacter sp. D7-1
GGGCGCGGACGCCGCGCCAGAGCCCGCCGGCAAGCGCCGCTCGGGCAAGGCGGCCGAACCCGCCGCCACGCCCGGCCAGGCGCAACTGGCCGAATTGCAGCAGCAGCTGCGCGCCTTGCAGGGCGAGGCGCCGCTGGTGCCCGCCTTCGTGGACGCACAGGTCATCGCCGAGATCGTGTCGGCCTGGACCGGCATCCCGCTGGGGCGCATGGTCAACGACGAAATCCGCACGGTGCTGGAACTGCAGCCCCTGCTGGCCGAGCGCGTCATCGGCCAGGACCATGCACTGCACGCCATCGCCCAGCGCGTGCGCACCGCGCGCGCCGGCCTGGAAGATCCCAACAAGCCCAAGGGCGTGTTCCTCTTCATCGGCCCCTCGGGCGTGGGCAAGACCGAAACCGCGCTGGCCGTGGCGGATGTGCTGTACGGCGGCGAACGCAAGCTGGTCACCATCAACATGAGCGAGTACCAGGAGGCCCATAGCGTATCGGGCCTGAAGGGCTCGCCGCCGGGCTACGTGGGCTACGGCGAGGGTGGCGTGCTGACCGAGGCGGTGCGCCGCCAGCCCTACAGCGTGGTGCTGCTGGACGAGATCGAGAAGGCCCATCCGGACGTGCTGGAGTTGTTCTTCCAGGTGTTCGACAAGGGCGTGATGGATGACGCCGAAGGGCGCGAGATCGATTTCCGCAACACGCTCATCATCCTGACGTCCAACGTCGGCTCGTCGGCCATCATGCAGGCTTGCCTGAACAAGAGCGTCGAAGAGCGGCCCGACCCCGAGGCCTTGCAGGAACTGTTGACGCCGCAGTTGTACAAGGCCTTCAAGCCCGCGTTCCTGGGCCGCATGAAGACCATCGCCTATTACCCGGTGGATGACGACGCGCTGGCCCGCATCATCGGGCTGAAGCTCGGACGTATCGCGCAGCGGGTCCAGGCCAACCACCGCGCCCTGTTCGAATGGGACGAGGCGCTGGTGGAGGCCGTGCTGGCGCGTTGCACCGAGGTGGATACCGGCGCGCGCAATGTCGACCACATCCTGAACGGCACGCTGTTGCCGCAGATCGCCGAGCAGGTGCTGGGCCGCATGGCGCAAGGCGAGGCCATCGCCCGCATCCGCGTGACTGCCGGCAAGAACGGCGATTTCCGCTATCGCCTTGCCTGACGCCGGAGCCTGACATGCCTTTGGACAACACCGGCCTTTCCCGAATGTCGATCGCGTCGGTCGATCAGGCCAATCGCCTGCTCGATTTGCGTACGCCGTTGGGTGCGAACCGGCTCGTGGCGGAAACGCTATCCGCCACGGAAACCCTGTCGGACGGCGCGTTCCGGCTCGAACTGACCGCCCTGTCCGACGATGCCGGCATTCCCTTGTCCGAACTGCTGGGCAAGCCGGCGACCCTGCGCCTGCAGACCGCGTTGGGCCGCGAACAGCCGCGCGTCTGGAACGGCTACATCACGGCGGCGCAGTTCCAGGGCGCCAACGGTGGCATGGCGCGCTACGGGCTGACGCTGGAGCCCTGGATCGCTTTTCTGCGCGCGCGCCGCGACAGCTTTGCCTATCAGGACAAGACGGTCTTTGAGATCGTCGACAGCATCTTTGGCGACTATAAGGACCAAGGAGGCCTCGCGCCGCAGTGGCGCTGGGTGGTGAAGGACCGCGCCGCGTACGCCAAGCGCAGCCTGACTGTGCAGTACCGCGAGACCGACCATGCCTTCGTCGAGCGTCTGCTGGCCGAAGAGGGCCTGTTCTATTGGGTGGAGCACGAGGCCGGCGAAGGTGAGGGCAGCCACACGCTGATCATCGCCGACCATAACGGCGCGTTTCAGCCCGGCCCGCAGGCCAGCGTGCGTTTCGCGCGCGCCGATGTCACGGAGACCGAGGACAGCATCCAGCAGTGGAGCCGGCGCGCGCGCTGGCAGACCAACGCGGTGCGCATGGCCAGCTGGGATTACCGCAGCGCTCAGGCCAGGCCGGTGGCGGCGCAGGTCGATGGCGGCGCCTCGAAGGGCGCGATGGATCTGGTCGTCAACGACTATCCCGGCCAGTACGCCTACGAGGACAGCGCGCAGGGCGAACGCCTGGCGCATATTGCGCTGGCCGCGCTGCGCGTGGGCCAGGACAGCTGCGAGGGTGCGGGCACCGTGCGCACGCTGGCGCCAGGCCAGCGCTTCGAACTGACCGGGCACTACCAGCAGGGCGGGTCCGACTACGTGGCGATCGCCGTGCGGCACGAGGCCCGCAACAATTTCGACGAGGACCTGGGCCGCGCCGTGCGCGAGGCGCTGGGCGAGAGCGGTCCGGAAGCGGCCGAGGCCGACTTCTACCGCAACACCTTTACCTGCATCGGCATCG
Organism: Achromobacter sp. D7-1; assembly: GCF_059760445.1. Taxonomy (NCBI): domain Bacteria; kingdom Pseudomonadati; phylum Pseudomonadota; class Betaproteobacteria; order Burkholderiales; family Alcaligenaceae; genus Achromobacter; species Achromobacter sp. D7-1. The sequence continues at coordinate 2,354 of NZ_JCBAMT010000024.1, forward strand.
ATACTGAATTCCGCAAGGCCACGCGCGACGGACATGGCGAGCGCCTGCATCCCCGGCCCACCGTGTACGGCGCGCAGACCGCGCTGGTGGTGGGCGCGGAAGCGCCGGTGCATACCGATCGCGATCATCGCGTCAAAGTGCAGTTCCATTGGCAGCGTGGCAAGGCCTCCAGCAGCCGCCTGGAACATCCCTCGGGCGACGAGAACGCGCCCGCCAAGGATGAGCTGGGCACCTGGGTGCGCGTCGCGGAGCCCGTGGCGGGCGGCGACTGGGGCGGCAACTTCGTGCCGCGCGTCGGGCAGGAAGTGCTGGTCGAGTTCCTGCACGGCGACATCGACCGTCCCGTGGTGGTTGGCGCGCTCTACAACGGCGCGGGCGCCGAGGACGCGTCGCACAACCAGGTGCAGGGCGGCGCCGCCAACGCTACCGGCAACGCGCCCGCCTGGTTCGCCGGCGGCGCCGACGGCCATGCGCACAACGTGGTGATGTCCGGCTTCAAGACGCAGGCGCTCGCCAGCAGCGGGCAAGGCACCGGCGGCTACAACCAGCTGGTGCACGACGACACGCCGGGACAGGCGCGCCTGACGGCTTCGACCACGCAGGCCGAGAGCCGCCTGAACCTGGGACACATCAAGCAGCAGCGCGACAACGAAAGACTGCAGGACCTGGGCCACGGCGCGGAACTGTCGACCCGCGAGGCGGTGGCGCTGCGCGGCGGCGCGGGGCTGCTGATCAGCGCGGACGCGCGCAAGAACGCCAAGGGCGCGCTGCTGGATAGCGAGGAGGCGGGCCTGCAGATCGAGAACGCGATGCGCGCGGCCGAGGAACTGGCGCAGGCGGCAACGCGGCAGAAGGCCGTGCTGGAAGGCGATCCGGAAACGCTGCCGGCGCAGGACGCGCTGAAGCACGTGCTGGAGGTGATCGATGCGAAACAGGACGCGCCCGAAGGCGAGCCCGTCGCGGCCTATAGCGAACCGCAGCTCCAGGTGAGCGCGCCCAGCGGCATTGGGCAGTACACGCCGGCCGACGCATTTCTCGTGGCCGGCGCGACCTTGGCGCAGGTGGCGCCGGACGTGAACTGGGTCGGCAGCGCCAACCTTGCGATGGGCGTGGCGGGCGGCGCGGTGCTGTTCACTCTGGGACGCAAGGCTCCTGGCGGCAGCCCGGTGCAGGGCCAGGGACTGCTGCTGCATGCGGCCGGCGGCAAGCTGCGCCTGCACAGCCAGGACGCCAAGATGACGCTGTCCGCCGAAAAGGCAGTGACCTTCGCCTCGGCGCAGGCCGGTGTGACCGTGCAGGCCGCCAAGCGCGTGCTGGCAACGGCGGGCGGCGCCTACATGCGGGTGGAAGGCGGCGGCATTCAGCTGCATGCGCCGGGCAAGGTCGAGTTGAAGGCCGGCGTGCACAACTGGGTCGGCCCGGAAAGCAGCCAGGCGAATCTGGCCTTCAACGAAGCCAGTCCCTTGTGCGAAGCCCGGGTGCGCGGCGCGGCCCAGCGGGGCGGCGCCGTGGTGCCGCTGGGCTGAGGCGGGAGGACGGCGGCATGCTCGATTACCAGGCCTTCAACGCCTATGGCTTTGGCCTCATCCAGGATGAACGGACGCCCGGCGTGCCGGCCTGCGTCCAGGCCGAAGCCCTGGTGCCGCCGGCGCTGCGGAAAATGCCGGGCCTCATGCCCCGCTTGGTGGATCTGTCCGCCATGCCAGCGGCGGACAAGGCGCAGGCGCTGGCCAGCCTGAATCAGGCTCTGCTCGATGGCGCGGATCTCTGGCTCGGGCTGTTGCTTCACTCCGATCAGCCCGCCGATGCCGTTGCCGCGCATCTGCGGTCGCGGATGATCGTCGACATCGCGGGCCAGGGGCCGTGCTTCTTCCGTTTTTTCGACCCGCGCGTGTTGGTCCAGCTGCCATGGATGCTGGACCCGGCGCAGCTGGCCTGGCTTTGCGGGCCGGTGCAGCGCTTCGTGTTTCATCTGGACGGCGCATGGTGCGCCGTGGCGCGCCCCGACGCCGAGGCGGCGGCGCGCCCGAAGTTGGGCGTGGAGCAATCCTTTGCCTTGACCCAGATGCAGGCCCTGAATGAAGTGCTGTCAGATCTGGACACGCTGGAGCCCGACGGGCGCGTCGCCCTGGGCCAGGCAGTGATGGCGCATTTCCGCACGGCCCGGGAGCTGGGCCTGGCGACGGCGCAGGAACGCAAGGCGTTTGCACGGCATGGCCTGGACGTGCACCCCGCCTTCCACCGCCACGAGCGGGTACGCGCCTGCCTGGCAGCAATGCGGCCCGAAGATGATTACCCCTACCTTGCTGCGGTCCAGGATCTGTCTGATGAAGATTGGTCCAGCGTGCGCGCGGATATGGAACGAACTGGAGAGCCCGATGGCCGATGATGCAAAGAACTGCGGGAAGAAGCGCTCGTCGCTGGATTGCGGGGAGGATTGCCCGTTTCACCGGATCGGCCTGCCCATCATGCCGCTGCGCTACGCGGTGCTGAAGAACGACGGCGCCTTTCCGGCGCTGGACGGCGACCTGAACATGCCGCAGCTCGCCGAGAGGCCCCTGGGCGACAGCGCGCGCTATGGCGTGCGCCTGCTGCGCCCGGGCTATCTGTACGTCTATGACGAAGCGCGCTCTGAACTGAAGGGTTACTACGTCAACGAAAACGCCACCCTGTACAACTTCGATCTCGACAAGCCGGTGCAAGACTGCGACCGGACCTTTACTTGCACGATGGACCACGAAGCCAAGGCTTCGCTGCTGACCATTCCGAACGCCAAAAAGGCGACCTATGTCTGGCTGGCATATTCGGACGTGCAGTGGACCAAGGATGTGTGCAAGGCGCACAAGGGCAAGAAGGGCGCCGACATGCGCGAGCGGCACATGTTCAAGTTCGATGTGCAGGCTTGGCTCAGCAGCGGCAAGCATGCGAATGCCAAGAGCATCAAGACTCTGAAGGACACAGCCGCCGACTACCAGGTGCATCGCAAGCGCGATCTGGATCAACATCAGAAGCAGCAGTTCCTGGGTTGGAGCACCGTCGGCTATTACGACGTGAAGGGCTGGATGGGGGAAATGATCGAGAACGCCGCAGAGGCGTTCCTGCCCGGCAAGGGCCTGATGCTGGCGCTGCCGGACAGTACCGGCATCCTGCAGGATATCGCGCGGCTGATGCGGATCCGCTTTGACGATTTCGTCTCGAACAAGGAGGACTTGCGTCCGCTGACCGTGTCGAAGTCGATTGAGTCGCTGAGCGAAATCATCATGCAATCGGCCGAAAGCGACTTCCTGGAGCAGCGAGGCCGGGATGCGATCAACCACTCGGTCTATGGTACGACGACCCCGAGTATGGGAGCCGGCCCGGGAGGCGCGGGCGCGGGCGGGCTGGCGGTAGGCCAGCTACTGGCGGACTGGTTGATGCCCGAAAACAAGCAGCAGCGTATGGCCGAGGCGGAGAACTATCGCCATCCGACCGAGCAGGAGCGCGCAACGGTGCGCTGGGACGCCTGGAAGAAGTACTGCGAAAACTACGATGAGAACGCGCGCAGGGCGTGGCAGAAAGGGTTCGACGAGCGCCTGGCGAAATTTGACGCTGCGACCATCGTGCCCCTGGCAAAGGCGCACGTCGCTTGGATCACATGCCAGAAAACGCTGGATTCGTTCGAGTGCAACTACGACTCCAATAGCGCGGACAGCGGCGAGGTTTACCAGACAGTCTTCGCCTTGTGCATCGACGGAACCCAGGACAAGCGCATCTGCTTCAAGCAGTATACGGACTGGTTGCAGGGAGAGCCGGACGACACGCGCAACCTGCTGCTGCGCGCCATGTTCCACAACCAGGATTTCGTGGTCAAGAAAGTGGTTGAGGCGCATGAGGCTGCCCTCGACTGGAAAGCGATTCCCTGGGGCAATCTGCACGAGGCCTACAAGACCGGACTCAAGGTGCTGAGCGAAGGGCAGATGGACAAGACCGCGCGCCTGCTGGAGCAGCTCATGGGGCCGGTGGTGCAGGTGCTCAAGATGGGCGTGGATAGCGGCGTCGCACGCAAGCTGGCGATGTACGTGGGCCTGCTGGCGCGGCAGAACGTGGCGATCGTGGAGGTCGAAGGCGGGAAGAAGGCATTCCGCGCCGCGTTGATCCGCGAGGTCCTGCGCCAGCATGGCAGCCAAGTGAACATGCGGCAGATGGAGCAGGCGGTGGCCGATGAGCTACGGCGTTTGGAAGTGCGCGGCGAACAGCTGGAGGGCACCGACAAGAAGCGTTGGTTCATGCTGGTGGACAGGGATGCCGCAGCCAATGTGTCGTCGGACTTGCGGGCCGGCGACCGGGCCCGCGCCCTGGCGCAGACGACCATGACGGTCGAGGAATACGAAGCCAGGGAGCTGTCGCGCTGGCGCACTGCGATCAATACGGACGTCCGGGTCGGCGTTGTCGGCTGCCTGTTCCAGACCTTGGCGGTATACAAACTCTGGAGCGACCTGGAGTCGGCCATGCCGCACGAACGCAGCGACGCGAGCTGGAAATTCGTGGTTGGCATCGCATCGGCGGGCGGTTCGGTGGCCGACGTGCTGGGTGTGGCGCTCAAGTCCCGGCAGGCCGCCGGCATGCGGCTGGGCATGGGCGTGGGACTGGAAACCACGGGCTCGCTACTGGTGCGTTGGGGCGGCCGCATCGGGGTCGTCACCGGCGTCATCATGGCAGTGTTCGACCTCAAGTCCGCCAAGGACCAATTCGTGATCGAGAAGAACGGCCTGATGGGCGGCCTGTACATGGCCTCAGGTATCCTCAGCCTGGTCGTGATCGGTGCGTTCGCCCTGTCCGCCACGGTCGTGGGTCTGATCGCGGCGGTGCTCCTGATCATCGTGGCGATACTGATTGAAAAATTCAAGGGCAACAAGATTGATGAATGGCTCAAGCGTTGCCTGTGGGGCAAGCTGCAGGGCCAGTCCGGGACCGATTATTACTATGGAGTACAGCAAGAAATGAACAGCCTGCGCGTGGCGCTGGGAGGGTCGTGATGGACTTCACGGGGCTGATGTCCAGATTCCCCAACGACCGTCCATTGTCGGAATTCGACCGTGAACATCGCTTGCTGCAGAAAAAACGTCTCGACGTCCCGCTGCTGGCGCAGCTCTGCGTCGTGAAGATGAATTCCAACAGCTTGCTGTCGGTGGACCGCTGGTACGGCTGGCGGGGCTTCATCGCCTTGATCGGGGCCGTAGGCGTGGCCTTTGGCGTGGGCGGCATCCTGATGCTGGCCTGGATCCTGGTGGTGGATAACGTGCCCAATGAGAATGGCCTCTGGGAGGCGATCTTCTTCGGCATGGCGATGTTCGCCGCGCTGGGGTTCGCTGGCGCCTGGGTCGCGTGCAAGGAGATGTTCCGCTGGACCTACTATCCGATTGCGCTGGATCGCAAGCACCGTCTGGTGCATGTGTTCCGGTTGGATGGCACCGTTTTGACCGCGCCCTGGGACAAGATCTACTTCACGCTGGGCCGGGGCAAGGGCACGTTCGGCTGGCTCAACTGGGACATACGCGGCCTGATCCTGGCCGAGGACGGCGTCACGGTGCAGGAGACCTTCGCCTTCTGCATCGCCACCAGCCGCGTGGAGAACGCGTATTCGCACTGGGAGTTCCTGCGCCGTTACATGGAGGAAGGCCCGCAGGCGGTGCTGGACGCGGTCCTGTACTGCATGCCGGTGGACGGCAAGCGCGAGAGCTTCGCCTTTTCCAAAGAGCGCGTTTTCGCCAACGACGCGCAAAGTCCGAGCTTCATGTATCTGATGATGATGCCGTTCAACTACTTGCACGCCATCATGCGCTGGGCAGTCATGCAGACCAGCAAGATCCCGGCGTTTCCGCCGGAGATCGAGGCTACGCTGCAGCCTGAGCCGGGCGACAAATACGTGCGCGACGCGTCGATGAATCCCGAGGATCTGCGCTAGGCGCGGCCCCTGCGGCGGCGCGGGCGCCTGTATTTGCGCCAGGCGGATTTGCGCTAGGATTACCCCGACCATTCCGCCCCTCCCCCTGGAGCCCCCCGCATGACCGACCTCAGCGCCTTCCCCATCACCAAGAAGTGGCCCGCCCGGCACCCCGATTGCATCCAGCTGTATTCGCTGCCCACGCCCAATGGCGTGAAGGTGTCGATCCTGCTGGAGGAAACCGGGCTGCCCTACGAGGTCCACCGGGTCAGCTTTGACGCCCGGGACCAGTTTTCCCCCGAGTTCCTGTCGCTCAGCCCGAACAACAAGATTCCGGCCATCCTCGATCCCAATGGCCCCGACGGCAAGCCGTTGGCACTGTTCGAGTCTGGCGCGATCCTGATCTACCTGGCCAGCAAGGCGGGCAAGTTCCTGCCGGCGGACACGGCGGGGCGCTACGAGACGCTGCAGTGGATCATGTTCCAGATGGGCGGCATCGGCCCGATGTTCGGCCAGCTGGGTTTCTTCCACAAATTCGCCGGCAAGGACTACGAGGACAAGCGTCCGCGCGACCGGTATGCGGAGGAGTCCAAGCGCCTGTTGAACGTGCTGGACCAACGGCTGGCGGGGCGCGACTGGGTAATGGGCGATGAATACACCATTGCCGATATCGCCATCCTGCCCTGGGTGCGCAATCTGGTGGGCTTCTATGGCGCGGGCGAGCTGGTGGAGTTCTCGCGCTTCAAGAATGTTGCCCGGGTGCTGGAGGCTTTCGTGGCCCGCCCGGCGGTGGCCCGGGGCCTGACGATACCCGCCTGAGCGGCCGCGTGCTTGCGGTTTCCCGTCGTCCGCTGCGGGCTTGCGGCAAATCAAACAAGCCCGCAAGTTATATGTTTTTCGGTCATTAACTTATTACTGAAAGGCGTAAGCTTCCTCCATAAGCTGGACAGGCCGTACGAACACCCCGACGTGCACGCTGCCCAGCGTGCAACGGAGGGCAGTAATGAAGAGGATCGGGATCAAGGTCGCGGTGGGCCTGCTGGCGGCTGCGGGCCTGGCCATCGGCGGCGCGCAGTTGCTGACCGCGAATCGCAAGGCCGACGCGGTGGCGTCCGTCGACGTCAACGACAGGCGGCTGGTCGAGGCCGGCGCCTACATCGCGCGCACGGGCGACTGCGTGGCCTGTCACAGCGTGCCCAATGGCAAGCCCTTCGCGGGCGGCCTGGCGATGCAGACGCCGGTCGGCACCATTTATTCGTCGAACATCACGCCCGACAAGCAGACGGGCATCGGCGGCTACAGCTACGCGGATTTCAAGAACGCGGTGCAGTACGGCATCCGCAAGGACGGCACACCCCTGTATCCGGCCATGCCGTATCCCTCGTACGCCATCATGCCGGATGCGGACGTCCAGGCGCTGTATGCCTACTTCATGTCGCAGGTGGAGCCCGTCAGTCAGCCCAGCGCGGATTCCACCATTCCGTGGCCGCTGAACATGCGCTGGCCCATGGCCTGGTGGCAACTGCTGTTCGCGGGCAAGCGCGAGTTCGCGGCCCCGGCCGGCGCCGATGAAAAACTGGTGCGCGGCGCCTATCTGGTAGAAGGCCCCGGCCATTGCGGCGCCTGCCACACGCCGCGCGGCCTGGCCTACCAGGAACAGGCGCTGTCCCTGGCGGACGGCGACGCCTTCCTGTCCGGCGCGGTGATCGACGGCTGGCGCGCCAAGAGCCTGCGCGGCGAGGCCCAGGGCCTGCAATCCTGGAGCGCGCAAGACATCGAACTGTTCCTGAAGACGGGCCGCACCGACAAGGTGGCGGCATTCGGCGCGATGGCCGACGTGGTCGAGCACAGCACGCGCTATTTCACCGATGGCGACCTTGCCAGCATCGCGGCCTACCTGAAGCAATTGCCTGCGGCGGGCGGCAAGCTCGCCGCCTTCCCGCCCAAGGCCGACAGCACCACCGCATCCCTGCGCGACGGCCGCTACGACTCGCGCGGCGCGGTCATCTACGTGGAGCAGTGCGTGGTGTGCCACCGTGCCGACGGGCAGGGCATGCCGCGCATTTTCCCGGCGCTGGCGGGCAATTCGGCGGTGTTTGCGCAGAACCCACAGTCCATCATCCAGATCACGCTGGAAGGCGGCAGGATGCCGTCCAACGACACGGATGCCATGACGTTCGCGATGCCGGGCTTCAAGCACCTGAGCGACCGCGATATCACAGACGTGATCAATTTCATCCGCACAGGATGGACCAACCAGGCGCCCGCGATCGGCGAGAAGGACGTCGCGCATATCCGCGAGTTCCTGGCCAGCAAGAAGCCGAACATCGGCGGAGGCAAGCATGAGTAAGCACATCAGGATCGCCGCGCTGCTGGCAGCTGCCATCGCCGTGGGCGGCTGGACGGCTGCCACGGCCGAACCCGAGGCCGCGGCGCCAGGCGCGCGCAGCACTTTCCCGGTGCTGGACAAGGACGGCAAGCGCCTGCCGGACTACACCATTCCAGCGGACACCCAGATCGCCGCGCAGCCCAACGCCGAGCAGATCAACTACGGCAAGCGTCTCCTGACCGAGACGCGCCGCCTGCTGCCGCAGAACACGGGCGCCAGCCTGAACTGCAACAGCTGCCACGTGCAGGGCGGCAAGAAGCCGCTGGGTGCGCCCTACATCAACACGGTCAATTCGTTCCCGCAGTTCAATCCGCGCGCCAACCGGGTGGTGACGCTGGAGGATCGCATCAACGGCTGCTTCATGCGTTCGATGAACGGCAAACCGCTGGAGAAGGACTCGGCGGAAATGCAGGCCATGATCGCCTACATGAAGTGGCTGGCCCAGGACGTGCCGCACGGCGCCAAGGTACAGATCGAGAACGCCTGGCCGATAGACACCAAGCTGGTGCCCGACGCGGTGCGCGGCAAGAGCCTGTATGCGGCCCAATGCGCGTCCTGCCACGGCGCCAATGGCGAGGGCAAGAAGGACCATTCGGGCGATATCGCCTTTCCGCCCTTGTGGGGCGACGAGTCCTTCAACATCGGCGCGGGCCTGGCGCGCACCTACAAGGCGGCAGCCTTCATCCGCAACAGCATGCCGATGGGCGTGAACACGCACGGCAGCTGGGGCGAGGGCGGCGTGCTGTCGGACCAGGACGCGGTGGACGTGGCTGAATACTTCACCCACATGCCGCGCCCGGATTTCGCGGGCAAGGACAAGGACTGGCCGCAGGGCAAGAAGCCGAAGGACGCGCGCTACTGAGGCGCCGCGGCCCAGCCTCTACAATCGGCCCTGTCATCCCTTATGGAAAGCCGGGGCCGCCCATGGAACTGCGCCAACTGCGTTACTTCGTCCGCGTCGTGGAGGCGGGCAGCATCGGCCGCGCCGCGCAGTCCATCGGCATGGTGACCTCGGCGCTCAGCCAGCAGATCAGCCGGCTGGAGGGCGAATTGTCCACCCGGCTGCTGCGGCGCAGCGCCAGCGGCGTGGAGCCCACCGACGCGGGCCTGGCGTTCTTCCGCCAGGCGCAACTGGCGCTGCGCCACGCCGACGATGCGGTGCACGCGGCGCAGCAGGCCAGGCTGGCGGGCCACGTCAGCGTGGGCCTGCCTTCCACCACCGCCGCCATCCTCGGCGCGCCCTTCGTGCAAGCCATGAATGAGCGTTATCCCGACATCCGCCTGCATCTGGTGGAGGCGCTGTCGGGCCATTTGAGCGACATGCTCAACGGCCGCCTGCTGGACCTGGCCATCGTGTTCCAGGCCGAATCCGCGCGGCGCTGGAGCATTACGCCTTTGCTGGACGAGCCGCTGTTCCTGCTGGCCCATCCCGGCATGCCGGGTTTGCCGGCAGGCGACACCACCCGCATCGAAGCTATTGCGCATCTGCCGCTGGTCCTGCCCAGCGGACGCCACGGGCTGCGCGCGCTGGTCAACCACGCGTACCAGCAGTCGGGCCGCGCGCCGCTGGTGGCGGTGGAGGTGGATGGCCTGCCGGTGCTGATGGACGTGGTGCAGCTGGGTCATGTGGCCACCATCCAGCCCAGTTCCGCCATGGCGCGGATCGCGCCAGGCCAGTTGCACATGGCGCGCATCGACGACGCCCACCTGTACCGTCCCAATCTGCTGGCCAGCCTGTCCGAGGACGAGCTGTCGCCCGCGGCCCTGGCCGCCCGCCTGGTGCTGGCGGATGTCTCGCGAACGCTGGCGCGCGCGGGCAAATGGCCGGTGGTGACCCTTCACGATTCATGAAGACCTGTTGACGCCTGGCTGATATCGGCGGGTGCGCTTGCTCGCTACAGTCCGTTCCTTGGAAGAGGAACAATGGCATGGTCGATGTCTTGGTGGTGGGAGGGGGCAACGCGGCGCTGTGCGCGGCCCTGATGGCGCGCGAGGCCGGCGCCAGCGTGCTGCTGCTGGAAGCGGCGCCGCGCGAGTGGCGCGGCGGCAACTCGCAGCACACGCGCAATCTGCGCTGCATGCACGATGCGCCGCAGGACGTGCTGATCGAGGCCTACCCTGAGGAAGAATACTGGCAGGACCTGCTCAAGGTGACGGGCGGGCTGACCAACGAACATCTGGCGCGCCTGGTCATCCGCGAATCCTCCACCTGTAGGGACTGGATGCGCCGCCACGGCGTGAATTTCCAGCCGCCGCTGTCGGGCGCGCTGCACGTAGCGCGCACCAATGCTTTCTTCATGGGCGGCGGCAAGGCCCTGGTCAACGCCTACTACCGCAGTGCCGAGGCGCTGGGCGTGCAGATCCGCTACAACGCCCCGGTAGACTCGCTGGAGCTGGACGGCGGGCGCTTCGTGGCGGCGCGCGTCGGCGATGAACGCATCGAGGCGCGCGCCTGTGTGCTCGCGGCCGGCGGCTTCGAGTCCAACCGCGAGTGGCTGCGCGAGGCCTGGGGCCAGAACGAACGCGGCGAATGGCCGGCCGACAATTTCCTGATCCGCGGCACCCGCTACAACATGGGCGTGCTGCTGAAGTTCATGCTGGATGCGGGCGCGGACCGCATCGGCGATCCGTCGCAGTCGCATTGCGTGGCCATCGACGCGCGCGCACCGCTGTACGACGGCGGCATCTGCACGCGCATCGACTGCGTGTCGTTGGGCGTGGTAGTCAACCGCGAGGCTCGCCGCTTCTATGACGAAGGCGAGGACTTCTGGCCCAAGCGCTACGCCATCTGGGGCCGCCTGACGGCCATGCAGCCGGGGCAGATCGCCTATTCCATCATCGACGCCAAGGCCGTCGGCCGCTTCATGCCGCCGGTATTCCCCGGCGTGCAGGCCGACACCTTGCCGGAACTGGCCGTGAAGCTGGGGCTGGATCCGGCGGTGTTCGAGCAGACGCTGCGCGACTACAACGCGGCCTGCCGCGTCGGCAAGTTCGACCATACCGCGCTGGACGACTGCCATACCGAGGGCCTGGCGCCGGCCAAGACGCACTGGGCGCGGCCCATCGACACTGCGCCGTTCTATGGCTATGCCTTGCGGCCCGGCATCACCTTCACCTACCTGGGCCTGAAGGTGGACGACACCGCCGCGGTCCGGTTCAACGACATGCCCAGCGACAACCTGTTCGTCGCGGGCGAAATGATGGCCGGCAATGTGCTGGGCAAGGGCTATACGGCCGGGGTGGGCATGTCCATCGGCACGGCCTTCGGCCGCATCGCCGGCACCCGGGCCGCCGCCGCCGCGCGCGGCCGGCACCACGCGGAAGCACGATATGAAGCAGCTTGAAGCCCTGGCGCGCGAGGCGCAGTCCTTTTCCACGCCGCATGCCGAGGCGGCGCCCGTCATGGCCGAGCAGCCGGTGCGCTGGCTAGGCAAACAGGCCAAGCCCCGGGCGGAGCTTCTGACCGGCGATGAAACCGAGGTCGCCCGCGTCATGCAGATCTGCAACGCCTGCCGCTATTGCGAAGGATTCTGCGCGGTGTTTCCCGCCATGACCCGCCGCCTGGAATTCGGCAAAGCCGATCTGAACTACCTGGCCAATCTGTGCCACAACTGCGGCGCCTGTTTGCACGCTTGCCAGTACGCGCCGCCGCACGAGTTCGCGGTGAACGTGCCGCAGGCCATGGCCCGGGTCCGGATGCAGACCTACACCGATTACGCCTGGCCCGCGGCGCTGGGCGCGTTGTACAAGCGCAATGGCCTGGTGTTGTCGCTGGCGACCGCCGCCGGCCTGGCGCTGTTCCTGACGCTGGCCGTGCTGATGGCGGGCGGTCTGTTCCACGAGCCGATGGCCGGCAACTTCTATGCCGTGTTTCCGCACAACACGCTGGCGCTGATGTTCGGCGTGGTGTTCGGATTCTCGATGCTGGCCTTGGGCGTGGGCGTGACGCGCTTCTGGCGCAATGTCAGCCCGGGGGCGGCCACGGGCGCTGCGGTGGCGGAGGCGGCGCACGACGCGCTGCGGCTGCGTTATCTGGATGGGGGGCATGGCAAGGGCTGCAACAACGCGGACGACGCCTTCACCTTGTGGCGCCGCCGGTTCCATCACTTCACGTTCTATGGGTTCATGCTGTGCTTCGCCGCCACTTGCGTCGCGACGCTGTACCACTATCTGCTGGACTTGCAGGCGCCGTATCCGTTCTGGAGCGCGCCGGTGCTGCTGGGCACGGCGGGTGGCATCGGCCTGCTGATCGGGCCGGCGGGGCTGCTGTGGTTGAACTTCAAGCGTCATCCGCAGCAGGGCGACGCGGCGCAAAAACCCATGGACCGCGGCTTCATTGCGCTGTTGTTCCTGACCAGCGCCACCGGCCTGGCCTTGTTGGCCGGCCGCGACGGCGGCGCGATGGCGCTGCTGCTGGCCATTCATCTGGGCGTGGTGATGGCGCTGTTCCTGACCTTGCCCTACGGCAAGTTCGCCCATGGCATCTACCGTTCTGCCGCGCTGCTGAAGTGGGCCATCGAGAAACGCCAGCCCAACAAGCTGCAGCTGGGCTCGGACTGAAGGGCCGCGTAGTGGCGGGGATTTGACGGCGCCCGCCGACGGCGCCGCGACCGATAACAAACCAGGAGACTTCAATGTTCCGTACTTCCTTGCTGGCGCGCACCGCGCTGGCCGCCTGTCTGCTGCCGGCCTTGCCGGCGGCGCAAGCCCAGTCCTTCCCCTCGAAGCCGATCACGTTGGTGGTGCCGCACTCGGCCGGCGGCACCTCGGATATTCTTGCGCGCACGGTTGCAGCCGAGGCCGCCAAGACCCTGGGGCAGACCATCGTCATCGACAACAAGGGCGGCGCCAACGGCACCATCGCCGCCAAACAGGTGGCGACATCCGCGCCCGACGGCTACACGCTGTTGCTGGCCACCGCCAGCACGCATGGCATCAATCCGTCGTTGTACTCGCGCATCTCCTATGACGCGGTGAAAGACTTTACGCCGGTGACGCTGCTGGCCACGGTGCCCAACGTGCTGGTGGTGGGCAAGCAGGTGCAGGCCGCGAACGTGCAGGAGCTGGTCGCCTATATCCGGTCGCAGGGCGACAAGATCAATATGGGCTCGGCCGGCGCGGGCACTCCCGGCCACCTGGCTGGCGAGATGTTCAAGAGCGCCGCGAAGCTCCAGTTCACGCACATTCCCTACAAGGGCGGCAGCCCCGCCATCACCGACCTGATCGGCGGCCAGATCGACTTCATGTTCACCACCATCCCTGGCGTGCTGCCGCACGTGAAGGCCGGCACGCTGCGCGCGCTGGCGGTCACGTCGCCGCTGCGCTCGCCCGCCATGCCGGACATTCCGACCATGGCGGAATCGGGCCAGCCGGGCTTTCAGGCCGTGTCGTGGCACGGCGTCGTCGCGCCGGCCGGGACGCCGGATGCTGTTGTCGCCACCTTGAACCAGGCCTTGAGCGGCGCGCTGGCCGCGCCGGCCGTCAAGCAGCGTCTGATGGAGGAGGGCGCGCAGGCCTCCAGCTTGAACACCACTGCGTTCGGCGGCTTCATCCAGAGCGAGATCGCGGCCTGGGCCAAGGCGGTCAAGGACTCGGGCGCGACCGCGAACTAGAACTTGTAGCGCAACTGCGCCAGCACGTTGCGCGGCGCGCCGTAGTAGACGGAGTTGTAGTTGCCGATGCCGGAGTAGTAGGTCTTGTCCAGCACGTTGTTCAGGTTCACGGTCAAGCGCAGGTCCTTGTTGAAGTCATAGGCGGCCATCAGGCCGAGCACGCCATAGCTGTCTTGCGTGAAGCGGCGGCTTGCGCCGTTGACGGTCTGCGCGAAGTAGGTGCCTCCTTGCCAATGCACGTTGCCGCCCACCGTCAGGCGGTGCCAGTCTCCGGGCAGGCGATAGGTGGTGGCCAGCTTGAACAGCTGCTCCGGCTGGGTCGTACTGACGCGCTCGCCGGCGCGGTCGCGCGAGCGGCTGTAGGTATAACCGGCATGCAGCTGCCAGCCGGGCAGCAATTCTCCGGATACCTCCAGCTCTATTCCCCGGGTCGTTACGCCGGGTACGGCGATGTAGGCGGTGCCGCCAGTGGGCGTCATGGCGCCGCTGGGATCCAGTTCGGCGACGTTGTCCTGCTTGAGCTGGAACAACGCGACGCTGGCGTTCAGCCGGCCGTCCAGGTATTCGCCCTTGGCGCCCACTTCCACGCTCTTGCCCGTCATGGGATCCAGCTGGCGATTGGAGGCGTCGAAGTTGAAGGCCTGCGGCTTGAACACGTCGGTGTAGCTGGCGTAGACGGTGTGATAGGCGTCTACATCGAACGTGATACCGGCATACGGGATGAATTTGTTCTTCACCTCGGTGCCGTAGTTGCCGCGGAAGCCGCTGCTGAAGACGGAATTCTGCTCCCAGCGGTAGTCGGTGAGCCGTCCGCCCAGGATGAATGCGAGCCTGTCAGTAGGATGCAGGACGGTGGCGCCATAGAGGATCTTCTGCGACACCTCGATATCATGGTCCAGCAGGCGTTTGTAGACCGTGGGCTTGAAGCTGTTGTTGTTCCAGTTGAAGGCGTCGTTGATGATCGTGTCGCTCAGGCCATCGTCGCGTCGCGACGTCGAATGCGTGCGCGCGGCGTTGTAGCCGAACACCAGGTCGTGGCGGCGGCCCAGCAGCGAGTACATGCCGGAGGCCTGCAGGTCCACGCTGTTCTCGCGCGAATCCGTATCGAACAGGCTGGCCTGGCCGAGGCTGTGGCTGATGGCGTGCGTCTTTGCGTCGATGAATGAGCCGCCCATCCCCGCGATCATCTCGCGGGAGGAATAGTTCCGATGCCCGGCGGCCAGCTTGAGCTGCCAGTCGTTGTCGAAGGTGTGCGTGACGTCGGCGAAGTAGCGCGTAGTCTCGTGATTGCGCCAAGTCCACTTGTCGGCGGGATTGGTCGAGCGCGAGAAGCTCGCCTGCCGGCCGTCCGAGTAGAACGCGGGCAGATGGATGTTGGACGAGGCGTCGTTCTTGTTCTTCTGGTATTCGATACCCAGCGTTGCGGTCGTGCGCGGGGTAATGTCGGCCTCGACGATGCCGTAGAGCACGTCTTCGCGGGTCTTCGTGTAGTCGATGAAGCTGGCGCTGTCGTTCACCGCGGCGACCATCCGGCCGCGTATCCTGCCGTTCTCGGCCAGCGAGCCGCCCAGGTCCAGTTCGCCCCGGTACTGGTCCCAGGACCCGGCGCCGGCGGTGACGCTGCCCTGGAACTCGCGGGTGGGCCGCTTGCGGATCAGGTTGATGACGCCCGAAGGATAGCCGGCGCCATTGACCAGGCCGGTGGCGCCCTTGAGGATCTCGACGCGGTCATAGATGACCGAGCTGCTGATGCTGTAGTTGTCGCGCACGTTGCCGCCGTCGCTGGACAGGCTGGGCAGTCCGTCGAACTGGAAATTCTGCAGCTGGAAACCGCGGGAATAGAAGCTGTAGCCTTCGGAGTTGCTGCGGCTGACGACCACGCCGGGCGCTTGCTCCAGCGCGTCGGCGATGGTGACGATGCCCTGGTCTTCCATCTGCTGGCGCGTGATGACCGTGACGGACTGCGGCGTTTCGCGCAATGACAGGCGCATACGCGTCGCCGAGCTGGATTCCGGCACCGTATACGAACCCGTACCCTCGCTGGGCGGGATGATGCTGCTGGCCGTGACCATGACTGGCTCCAGCGATGTCACCGCGCCGGCATGGGGCTGGAGGCGCACGCTCAGCACCCCAGCGGGGGTGACGACGAGTTCCAGACCCGTGCCTGCCAGGGCCTGCCGCGCCGCGGCTTCGGCGCTCAGCGCGCCGCGCACGGGCGCGGCTTGCCTGCCCGCGACGAGTTCGGCATTGGCCGAGATGGTGCGGCCGCTATGCAGCGAGATCCGGCTCAGCGTGTCCGCCAAGGGGGCAGCGGGCAGGTCGTAGGACTGCGCGGCCTGGTGCGTGGGGGCGGCGTCCTGTGCGGTCGCGGACGGCGTCAACGCGCAGGCGCTGAGAGCGCTGGCGACGAGCGCCGCACTACGGCTCAAGGAGAAATTCATGATTCAAGATGTCCGGCGAAGAAAAGGGATTTCGGTTGCGTCACAGGTAATGACGGATACCCGACCTCAATCCCCTCATCGCCGCGCGAAGGCGTGCGTTTTTTTCTTATGCCGAGTCCACCAGCGTCAACCACGGACCGTAGCGACGGACTTGTATCGGCAAGGTTTCGCCCAGGGCCAGCAGGGTCTGGCGCGGGTCGTCCAGCGGGAACACGCCGAAAACGCGTAGCGCACCAGCCTCTGGCGACAGGCGGATCACGCCGGCCTGATAGGCGCGCAACTGCTCGATGACTTCGGCCAGGCGGGCATCGCGCACGCTGAGGATGCCGCTGCGCCAGCTGGCTTGCGCGACGTCTTCCCGTTGCCAGGCGCGGTCGCGGTCGAAGGCGGCCGTGCCGGCTTGCGGCAGTATCAGAGGACTGCCGCGTTCCGGCCGCAAGGTCAGCGTGCTTTCAAGAGCGCTGGCCACGGCATAGGTATCGAACTGGCTGACCGCCAGATGCGATGCGCCGCCATGCACGGCGCCGTATTGGGTCTGCACCACGAAGGGCCGGCTGTCGGCGCGGGCCTCGGCATAGAGCCCGCCCTGGCGCAGCAGGACAAGGCGCCGCGTATCGTCATAGCGCACATCGGCGGCCGAACGTGCGTTGAGCGTCAGCATGGAGCCGTCCTCCAGCGTGTAGGTCTGGCGTTCCCCGGTATGCGTGGAATAGGTCGCGGACAGTCCGGCAAGCGGAATGTAGCGGTCTGCGATCAGGGCGCCGGCGGATACGCCGGACAGCAGCATGGTCAGTTTCAGCAGGCGACGCCGGTCCAGTCCGCTGTTTTGCAATAGGGCGGCGCGCGCGGCGCGGACGGGTCCGGGGGCGGTGTCCGCCGCGCCTCGCAGCCTGGCCAGCGGCTGCTGCATGATGCCGTCCACCTCGGCCCAGGCGCGCGCATGGTCAGGATGGTTGTTCAGCCATTGGGCGAAGCGCTGGCGGTCGCCGTCGGTAGCCTGGCCTGACGTCAGCAGCACGATCCAGTCGACCGCCTGTTCCAGCTGCGCGTCGCAGGCGGGGCGCGGCAGGGAGGCGCCGCTCATGCCGCTCATGCCGCTTGTGCGGCGCGACGCGCGGCGAGGCAGTGCAGGAAGGCGCGCTTCACGTGGCGCTCCACCGTCGCCAGCGACAGGCCCAGGGTTTGCGCAATGGCGGGATGGGTCATGCCGTCCAGCCGGTTCAGCAGGAAGGCGTGCTTGACCGGCACCGGCAGTCCATCCAGCAGGTGATCTATTTCCATGACCGCCTGCTTCAGCATGATCAGCGTCTCGGGCGATGCCGCTATCGGCTCCTGCTCCAGCGCAAGCGCCTGCAGATAGCGCGCCTCGACATCGCGCGCGCGCCACAGGTCGATGGTGAGCCGGCGGGCCAGCGTCAGGAGATAAGCCCGAGGTTCGGACAAGGCGGTGGCGTTGGCGGAGGTGAGGACGCGGACAAACGTGTCCTGCGTGAGGTCGGCGGCGTCGGCGCGGTTGTTGACGCGCCGGTTCAGCCAGCCGAGCAGCCAGTCATGGTGTTCCGCGTAAAGCCGGTGGACGTTTTTGTACGCGGGGGAATCCATGAAGGGCCGGGCCACAAATCAGTGTCAATAAGAATAACACTCATTTATAACTTGAATCGCCCGTCAGGACAACGTGCTGCTAGCCGGCCAGCAGCTTGCCCAGCGTCGCCATGCCCTGTTCCATCTCCGGATTCCAGGGGTGCCCGCCGTTCAACCGCAGGAAGTTGCCGAAGCCGCCGGACGCCGAAAACAGCGGACCCGGGGCGATGCTGATGCCGTGCCCGAGCGCCGCACGGTGCACCTTGAGCGTGTCGATGTGGGCCGGCAGCTCCACCCACACGAAGTAGCCCCCCAGCGGCCGCGTCGCGCGCGTGCCCTTGGGAAAGTAGCGGGCGATGGCTTGCAGCAGTTCCCCTTGCTGCTGGGCCAGCGCCTGGCGGAATTGGCGCAGGTGGCGGTCGAAGCCGCCTTTTTCCAGATAGGCGGCGATGGCGGCCTGGGTGGGCGCCGCGGTCGCCAGGCTGGTGGTGAGCTTGTTGCGCATGATGCGCCGCGTGTAGCGGCCGGCGGCCACCCAGCCCACGCGGTAGCCCGGCGCCAGGGTCTTGGAGAACGAGGAGCAGTGCATCACGATGCCGTCGCGATCGAAGGCCTTGGCCGGGCGCGGGCGGCTTTCACCGAAGTACAGCTCGCCGTAGACGTCGTCCTCGATCAGCGCCACGTCGTGGCTGGCCAAGAGCCGCACCAGCGCTTCCTTCTTGTCGTCGGGCATCAGGCTGCCCAATGGATTCTGGAAGTTGGTCATGAGCCAGCAGGCCTTGGGGCGATGGCGCAGGATGGCTTGCTCCAGCGCTTGCAGGTCTATGCCTTCGCGCGGATGCGTGGCCACTTCGATGGCGTGCAGGTGATTGCGTTCCAGCGATTGCAGCGCGGCGTAGAAGGTGGGGGACTCGACGATGACCGCATCGCCGGGGCTGGTGACCGCCGCCAGGCTCAGGTTCAACGCGTCCAGCGCGCCGTTGGTAATGATGATGTCGTCCACCGGCACCGACATGCCGTCGGCCAGGTAGCGCAGCGCGATGGCGCGGCGCAGCGCGGCGTCGCCCGGGCTGAGGTCGTCGATCGAGCCCCAGGGATCCAGGCGCTGGACCGTGGACGCCATGAACTTCGCCAGGCGTCCGTAGGGCAGCAGCGACGGGTTGGGAAAGGCCGAGCCGAAAGGCAGCATGTCGCGGCGCAAGGTGGCGTTGAGCACCTGCAGCACGTTGTCGCTGACGTCCACCGGATGGCGTCCGGCGTTGGCGCTGGACAGGCCGTCGAGTTCCGGCAGCGTGGCGTGCGGCGCGCGCAGCACGTAATAGCCGGAGCGGTCGCGGGCGCGGATCAGGCCGCGCGCCTCCAGCAGGTAATAGGCCTTGAACACCGTCGAGGGGCTGACCCCGCGGCTGGCGCTGGTCTGCCGCACCGAGGGCAGGCGGTCGCCCGCCCGCAGCAGGCCCGATCGGATCGAGGCGGTGATTTCTTCTGTCAGCCGTTCATAGCGCTTCATGGGCGGGTCCGTTTGCGTGGGTCGGAATCAGGTCGACATGCCGATGGCTCGCATCACCAGGCGCAGCGCATAGGCGGCCACGCCCAGCGCCGCGACGCTGCATGCCCAGATCATCGCCAGCCAGAGCAGGCGGCTGCGCCACGAGGGCAGGGAGGGTTGGGAGTGGTTCATCAGTGGAACTCCTCGCCGAGACGCACCTTGCCCCGGAACACGTAGTACGACCAGGCGGTGTACATGAGAATAATCGGAATGATCGCCAGCGCTCCCACCAGCGCGAAGCCCTGGCTTTGCGGCGGGGCGGACGCGGTCCAGATGGACACGTCGGGCGGGATGATGGCGGGCCAGATGCTGATGCCCAGGCCGCTGTAGCCCAGGAATAGCAGCGCCAGCGACAGCATGAAGGGGCCGGCGTTGGGCATGCCTTTGACGCGGCGGATGAGGTCAAAGCCGGCCGCCGCGACCAGCAGTGGCACCGGCAGGAACCAGAACATGTTCGGCAGGCTGAACCAGCGCTGCGCGATCTGCGGCTGCGCCAGCGGCGTCCAGACGCTGAGCGCGGCGATCACGGCCAGCAGCGCCAGCGTCAGCGGCCGGGCGATGTCGCACATGTGGCGGTGCAGGCGGCCTTCGGTCTTCATGATGAGCCATGTGCAGCCGAGCAGCGCGTAGGCCACCACCAGTCCCGCGCCGGTGAACAGCGAGAACGGGCTGATCCAGTCCCAGGCGCCGCCCTGGTAGGCGCGGTCCACCACCGGGATACCTTCGATGTAGGCGCCCAGCGTCACACCCTGGAAGAAGGTGGCGCACACGGAGCCGAGCACGAAGGCGCGGTCCCACAGCGGACGGTGGTGTTCGTCCGCCTTGAAGCGGAATTCGAACGCCACGCCGCGGAAGATCAGGCCCAGCAGCATGAACACCAGCGGCAGGTGCAGCGCGCTCAGGATCACCGAGTAGGCCAGCGGGAACGCCGCCATCAGGCCGGCGCCGCCCAGCACCAGCCAGGTTTCGTTGCCGTCCCACACAGGCGCCACGGTGTTGACCATGACGTCGCGTTCCTCGCGGTCATTGATCAGCGGAAAGAGGATGCCGATGCCCAGATCGAAGCCATCCATGATCACGTACATCATCACGCCGAACAGGATGATGACGGCCCATACCAGTGCAAGGTCGATGCCCATGGCCTCAGACTCCCGAATGCTTGCGTTGCGCGGGCTCGATGCCCGCCAGGGTGGAGGCGGCCGACAGCGGCCGCGACGGCTGGCGCGGTTCGCCCGGGCCGCCCGACAGCGGCGCGTGGCCGGGGGCGGGGCTGGGACCCATGCGGATCAGGCGCAGCATGTACGACACGCCGGCGCCGAACACCAGCAGGTACACCACCACGAACAGCGCCAGCGTCAGCGTCAGTTCGCCCAGCCCGTGCGGCGTGGCCGCGTCGGCGGTACGCATGACGCCATACACCACCCAGGGTTGGCGGCCGATCTCCGTGACATACCAGCCCGCCAGGATGGCGATCAGCCCGGACGGCCCCATCCACAGCGCAAAGCGGTGCAGCCAGCGCGATTCGTACAGCTTGCCGCGCCAGCGCGACCACAGCGCCCAGGCTGCCAGGGCGATCATCAACATGCCCAGGCCCGCCATCACGCGGAACGACCAGAACACGGCCGTGGCGTTGGGGCGGTCTTCCGGCGGATACGACTTCAGGCCAGGGAACTGGCCGTCCCAGCTATGCGTGAGGATCAGGCTGCCCAGGCGCGGGATGTTCACCGCGTAGCGCGTTTCCTCGCGCTCCATGTCGGGGATGCCGAACAGCGTCAGCGGCACGCCGGCGCCGGGCTCGTTTTCCCAATGGCCTTCGATGGCGGCGATCTTGGCGGGCTGGTGCTTCAGCGTATTCAGGCCATGGAAGTCGCCGACCACGGCTTGCAGCGGCGCCACCAGCAGCAGTATGCCCATCGCCATCGCGAACATCTTCTTCACGGCCGGGCTGCGGTCGCCGCGCAGCAGGTGCCAGGCGCCGGAAGCGCCCACCATCAGCGCGGTCGCCAGGAACGCGGCGATGCCCATGTGCGCCAGGCGGTAGGGGAAGGACGGGTTGAAGATGACCGCCAGCCAGTCCGTGGGCACCACGCGGCCGTCCAGGATTTCGTAGCCGGCGGGCGTCTGCATCCAGCTGTTGGACGCCAGGATCCAGGTGGCCGACACCAGCGTGCCCAGGGCCACCATCACGGTCGAAAAGAAATGCAGGCCCGGCCCCACGCGCGACCAGCCGAACAGCATCACGCCGAGGAAGCCGGCTTCCAGGAAGAAGGCGGTCAGCACTTCATAGGCCAACAGGGGCCCGGTCACGCTGCCGGCGAAATCGGAGAAGAAACTCCAGTTGGTGCCGAACTGATACGCCATCACCAGGCCGGACACCACGCCCATGCCGAAGTTGACGGCGAAGATCTTGGTCCAGAAATGGTAGAGGTCGCGGTAGACGGTGTTGCGCGTGCGCAGCCACAGTCCTTCCAGCACGGCGAGGTAGCTGGCCAGGCCGATGGTGATGGCGGGGAAGATGATGTGAAACGAGATGGTGAAGCCGAACTGTATTCGGGCAAGCAATAGCGCGTCGCTATCCATGGCGGTATTCCTGACTTCTACGCCAGCGCGCCTCAACCGCCACAAGACGGCGTGCACTGACGGGTGTTTGAACTACACCCTGAAGTTAGAGCCGCGGCCCTTATCAGTACAGATTCAGAGAAAGAAGAAAAAAGCGGATCAGTTTGGGTGAATTCCAGGATCTGCATCCATTGTTCATAGGGAAAATATCTGTGCTGCGGTTGTTTTCCGGTTTGGGAAGTTACAAAAAAAGCAGCACAGAAAAGGCGGGTGCGTCCCCTGATACGCTGGTTTGGAGGCGCAGCCCGCCCGATCGGCGCATGGCCTCTACGAGCCGCAGGCGCGCGCCGCTTCGTCGATCAGGCCGGCCACCTCGCCGGCGCGGGACGCGAGCGACGCGTGGCTCGCGTCCAGGGTGATGGTTTTGCGCGGATTCATGCGCGCGGCCATCCGCGTCTGGTTCTCGGGGGCGATCATCCGGTCCTGGCTGGAGATCTGATACCAGGATGGTTTGCTGCGCCAGGCGGGGACGGAGACTGTTTCGCCGAAGGCGCTGGCCAGTGGCGCCTTTTGCGTGACGGCCATGACCAGCCCTTCGTCGGCGGGCAGGTCCTGGCAGAAGCTCTCGTGGAACTTGTCGGCGCGCAGCCACAGGTAGCCGTCGCTGTCGGGCGCAAGATTGGGCGCGGCCGCCGGCAGGAGTTCCTGCGTGATGCCGCCGGGGCTTTCGCCCGCGTCCGGCGCGAAGGCGGCGATGTACACCAGGCCGGCCACGTTGGGTTGGTTGCCGGCCTCGGTGATGACCGCGCCGCCATACGAATGGCCTACCAGCAACACCGGGCCTTGCTGCTGCGCGATCATCTTGCGGGTGCGTTCGGCGTCGCCGGCCAGGGAGGCCAGCGGCATGTCGACGGCATGCAGGTCTTGGTAGCCCTTGCGCGCCAGTTCCAGGATGACGCGGCTCCAGTGGGCGGCGCCGCCCCAGAAACCGTGGACAAGAATGATGCTGGGTTTGCTGCTCATGGTGCGGCTCCTTCCTCGGGATGGAGCAACGATCATGCGCGTGCCACGCCGGCGTCGCTACTGCTTTTGCGTGCCGGCGTGTTACAGCGGGCGAGGTGCGGGCGCGATGGCGGCCGGGCGCTGTGCGCGCTGGCTCAGCCACACGCTGGCGACCACGATCGCCATGCCGGCGATCTGCGCGGCGCTCAGTTGCTGGCCCAGGAGGCCCCAGCCCAGCAGCACCGCCGTGATCGGGCTGAGAAAGCCCAGCGAGGACACCACCGCGGGCTCCAGCCGCGCCACGCCGCGGAACCAGAGCACATAGGTCAGCGCCGCGCCGATCAGGCCCAGGTAGGCGATGCCGGCCACGTTCAGCGCAGTGAGCGGCGGCAGAGCGGGTTCCGCGGCGAAAGCCAGCGGCACCAGCAGGATGCCGCCCGCCGTCAGTTGCCAGGATGTGAAGGTGAGCGCCGACACCGGCGGCTGCCACCGGCGGCTGAGCACCGTGCCCAGGGCCATCGAGGCCGCGCTGATCAGCCCGGCCGCGATGCCCACGGGGTCCAACGCGGCCTTGGGCGTCAGCACCAGCAGCGCCACGCCGCCCAGGCCGCCCAGCGCCGCCAGCACCGACAGGCCGCGCACGGGCGTGCCCAGCAGGCTGCGCGCCAGCAGGATCACCACCAGCGGCTGGATCGCGCCCAGCGTGGCGGCCACGCCGCCCGGCAGGCGGTAGGCCGCCACGAACAGCAGGGCCCAGAAGACGGAGAAGTTCAGCGCGCCCAGGATGAACGTGCGTAGCCACCAAATGCCGTGGGGCAGTTGGCGCACGGCCAGCAGCAGCAGGAGGCCGGCCGGCAGGGCGCGCAGCATGGCGACCGTCAGCGGGTAGTCCTGCGGCAGCATCAGGGTGGTGACAACATAGGTGCTGCCCCAGATGGCGGGCGCCAGGGCAGTCAACAGCAGATCGGAACCGCGGTTCATGGTCATGCTCCGAAGGGCTCAGGCGAGTTCGAGTACGTCGTTCACGGGGCGGCGCGGCTTCTGCGGCCAATTGCCTTCCTGCGCGTAGCCCATGGCGACCAGCATGACCGGCACCTCTTCCTGGCGCAAGCCGAAGGCTTCGGTCACGCCGGCGGCGTCGAAGCCCGTCATCGGGCTGGCCGCCAGGCCCTGGGCCTGTCCCGCCAGCATCAGGGTGGAAGCGCCGAAGGTGGCGCTGCGCACCGCCTCGTCGCGGCGGGTCTGCGGCGAGTCGGTATAGAGGCGGCTGGCGGCGGCTTCCCACGACGGCACCATGGCTGCCGGCATGAAGCCCGCGTCCACCGAGCCTTGCAGGCGCTCGGCCATCCAGGCGGCCTGGGGCAGCACGCCCAGCACGATGAAGGTCACCGCCGCTTCGCTCACCTTGGGCTGGTTCCAGGCCAGCTCGCGCAAGCGGCGCTTGCCGTCCTGGCTGCGCACGGCGATGAAGCGCCAGTTCTGCAGATTGAAGGCGGTGGGGGCGCGGGTGGCCCAGGAGATCAGGGTGTGGATGTCGTCGTCGTCCACGCCGCGGGCGGGATCGAAGAAGTTGGCGGAATTGCGTTGTGCGATTGCGTCGGTCAGGGCGTGGTTCATGGCTGCCATCCTTGGGATTTGCTGAGATTGCCGGCGCATCACATGCACGCCGATTCCATGAGCACAGACTAATTGAATCGTAGATTGGCGATAATATCCAAATCGATGGCAATATCATTCACTGATGGTGAATAATCAATGGATCATCTGACGGCGTTGAAGGTCTTCAGACAAGTGGTGGAGCGGGGCGGTTTCGCGGCTGCGTCGCGGCAGATGGGCTTGTCGCCGGCCGCGGTCAGCAAGAACATCGCCGAACTGGAATCCCACCTGGCGGCGCGGCTGCTCAACCGCACCACCCGCCGCATGAGCCTGACCGAAGCCGGCGCGCGCTACTACGAGCAGGTGGCCCGCATCCTGGACGACCTGGGCGAAGCCGAGCAATCGCTGGGGCCGCTGCAGCAGGCGCCGTCGGGCACCTTACGGGTC
Organism: Achromobacter sp. D7-1; assembly: GCF_059760445.1. Classification (NCBI taxonomy): domain Bacteria; kingdom Pseudomonadati; phylum Pseudomonadota; class Betaproteobacteria; order Burkholderiales; family Alcaligenaceae; genus Achromobacter; species Achromobacter sp. D7-1. The sequence goes on from NZ_JCBAMT010000024.1 coordinate 27,453, forward strand.
AGCGCGCCCATGTCGCTGAGCCTGGTCCGGTTGTCCGCCGCCATGCCGCGCTTCCTGGAACGCTATCCGCAGGTATCGCTGGACCTCAATCTGGAGGACCGCCGCATCGACATCGTCAAGGAAGGCTACGACGTGGCGATCCGCGGCACCGACAGGCTGGAGGATTCCAGCCTGGTGGCGCGCAAGCTGATGACGCTGGACCACGTGCTTTGCGGCGCGCCGGCCTACTTCGAGCGGCACGGCGTGCCGGCCTCGCCCCTGGCGCTGCGCGGCATGGAGCGCGTGCAGTTCACCTTGTCGGGACATGCGGACGAGTGGACCTTCAAGCGGGCGGGCGAGACCGAACGCGTGCCGGTGCGGGGGCGCTATCGGGTGAGTTCCAGCCTGGCGGTGCGCGACGCGTTGCGCGCGGGCTTCGGGGTCAGCCTGGTACCGCGCATATACGTGCAGCAGGACCTGGACAGCGGCGCGCTGCAGGCGGTGCTGCAGGACTGGCAGCCGGACGAGACCTACGTTTATGCGGTGTATCCATCGCGCCGTCACATGGTGGCCAAGGTGCGCGCCTTCGTCGATTTCCTGCTGGAAGAACTGGGCGCGCCGCGGGAATGAGCCGCGGCGGCCCGGCGCCGCATCAATACATGTGCTGGCCGCCGTTCATGGCGACATTGCTGCCTGTCATGAATCCAGCGGCGTCGCTGCAGATGAAAGCGACCAGCGCACCGATCTCTTCCGGACGGCCCAACCGGCCCAGCGGGATCTGCGGCAGGATCTTTTCCTTCAATACCTCTTCGGGCACCGCCTCGACCATGCGCGTCGCCAGGTAGCCGGGCGAAACGGTGTTCACGGTCACGCCCTTCCTGGCCAGTTCCAGCGCCAGGGATTTGGTGAAACCGTGAATGCCGGCCTTGGAGGCCGCATAGTTGGTCTGGCCGAACGAACCCTTGCTGCCGTTGACGGAAGAGATGTTGACGATGCGGCCCCAGCCGCGGTCAGCCATGGCGCCGCACAGCGGCTGCGTCATGTTGAACATCGAATCCAGGTTGCCGCGCAGGACCTCCGTCCAGTTGTCGTAACTCATCTTGCGTAGGCTGGCATCGCGGGTGAGGCCGGCGTTGTTGATCAGGATGTCGATCTGGTGGCCGTCTTCCTCCAGGCGCCGCGCCAGCGCCTGGCATGAGTCATGGTCGGCCACGTCCACCTTGTACATGGCGTAGCGGCGACCCTGGGCCGCTTCCGCGTCGATCCAGGCCCGCGCCGCGCTTTCGCTGGAGTGATAGGTGATGATGACCTTGTGGCCGGCTGCATGCAGGGCCTGCGCGATGGCCTGCCCCAGGCAGCCGGCCCCGCCGGTGACGAGCGCTGTGCGTTCAGCCGTCATGGTGGGCTCCCGGCTTGCTCGCGTCGCGCATGGCCGAGCATGCGGACGCCATCTGGTTGGACAGGGTCGTCCAGATCTGGGCCATGGGCGTGGCATCCAGGCCCATGGTGCCGCCGCTGGCCTGCTTCAGCCAACCCGTCATGGCTTCGCTGATGCCCGAGGCCAGGGTGGCCTGTTCTTCCAGCAGCGCGTGGGTGATGGCCTGACTGGCTTCAAGCTGGCTTTGCCATTGCTTGCGGGTGATCTCGCCCAGCGCGGGAGCGATCTCCTGCCAGTTGCCGGACTGCTGCAGCGGCGCCAGCGTGGCGAGGTATTGTTCGGCATTGCCGCCGGCCAGGCGGCGGCCCAGTTCCAGCCAGCGCTGCTGGCTTTCCTGCGCAAGTTGGGCCATGCGCTGGCAGTAGGCGGCATTGGCGCTGGCGAGGCCCTGAGGCATGGAGGCAGTTGTCTTCTTCATCATCCGTCCTTTTAAGAGAGTGGTAAGGGGTAACGAATACACAGGCCTCACGCCATCTGGCTGAGGGTCTTGCGAAAGCGTGTCAGCGAGAACGCGAACAGCACCGAGCCGATCAGCGCCAACGCCAGGAAGGGTTGCCACACGACGCTCAAGCCCGCGCCGCGGTAGAGAATGGCCTGGCCGAGTTCCACGAAGTGGGTGGTGGGGGCGGCCAGCATGATGTCTTGCACGAACTGCGGCATGCTTTCGCGCGGCGTGGTGCCACCCGACAGCATTTGCAGGGGCAGCAGCACTAGTACCAGAAGCATGCCGAACTGCGGCATGCTGCGCGCAAGCGTGGCCATGAATATGCCCATTGAGGTCGTCGCGAACAGGTGCAGCGCCGCCCCGACCAGGAACAGCGCCACCGATCCTTCGATCGGCACTTGCAGCAAGCCGCGTACCACGAACGTCAACGATAGCCCAGCGGACGCCAAAACCACCAGCCCCATCGACCAGACCTTGGCGACCATGATTTCGGTCGGCGTCACCGGCATGACCAGCAGATGCTCGATGGTGCCGTGCTCGCGCTCGCGGATCAGCGCCGCGCCGGTCAGGATGATGGACAGCATGGTGACGTTGTTGATGATTTCCATCAGCGCGCCGAACCAGGCCTGGGTCAAATTGGGGTTGAAGCGCATGCGCACGGCCAGCTCCACCGGCAGTTCGGCGGGTGCGCGGTAGCGTTTGACGAATTCATTGATCTCGTCGTTGATGATCTGCTGGATGTAGCTGCTGCCCGTGAACGCCTGGCTCATGCGGGTCGCGTCCACGTTCAACTGGATTTCCGCGGGCCTGCCGGCCAGCACGTCGCGCTGGAAGTTCGGCGGGATGTTGACCGAGAAGGTGTAGCGTCCCGCGTCCATGCCGGCATCGGCCTCGGCCGAGGTCGTCACTTCAGGCGGCGTGAAGTGGGGCGGATAGAAGGCTGAGGTGATGCGCGCGGAGAGAGGCGAGACGTCCTCGTCCACCACGGCGATGGGGGCGTTGTGCAGGGTTTCCGGCACGGCCGTGGCCGCCGTGTAGATCATCAGCGTGAACGACACGAGGATCAGGATCAGCATCATCGGGTCGCGCGCCAGGCTCCACAGTTCCTTCACGCCCAGGCGGTAGATATTGGCCAGGTGCCGCATCTCAGGTCTCCTGTTTCTTCAGCAGCAGCGCCGAGGCGCCCAGGATGACGGGAATGGCGATCAGCAGCGGCCAGAACGAGCCTTGCAGGTTGGAAAAATCCAGGGCCTTGCTGAAGACGCCGCGGCTGATGGTCAGCATGTGCGTGGCGGGGTAGATCTGCCCGATCAGGCGGCCCGCGCCTTCCAGCGACGACACCGGGTTGAGCAGGCCGGCGAACTGCACCGCGGGCACCAGCGTGCCTATCATGGTGAAGAACAGCGCCGCGATCTGGCTGCGCGTGAAGGTGGAGGCCAAGAGGCCGATGGCAGTGGCCACCACGTTGTAGATCAGGGCGGCCACCAGCAGCGTCAGGAAGCTGCCGGTGATCGGCACCCCGAACAGCGTCACCGCCAGCAGCGTCATCAAGAGGAAATTCAGCATGGCCAGCGCCACGTAGGGCGCCTGCTTGCCCAGCAGGAATTCCAGCCGCGTGACGGGCGTGACGTACAGATTGATGATGGAGCCCAGTTCCTTTTCACGCACCACCGCCAGCGCGGTCAGCATCGCCGGCATCATCAGGAGCAGCAGCGGGATCACCGCGGGCACCATGGCGGGCAGGCTGCGCACGTCCGGGTTGTAGCGGAAGCGCGTTTCCACGCTGACCGGTAGGGTTGCGTCCGCGCCCAGGCGTTCGCGCGCCTGCTGCATCAGCCAGCCCTGGTGCATGCCCAGCACGTAGCCGCGTATGGTCTCGGCGCGCTGCGGCATGGCGCCGTCGATCCAGACGCCGATCTGCGCGCCGTTGCCGCGTTCCGCGTCGCGGGCGAAGCCTTGCGGTATCTCGATGGCCAGCGACAATTCGCCGCTGCGCATGCGTGCGTCCATCTCCTCGTAGCTGGTGATGGGCGGGTGCTCGATGAAGTAGCGCGAGCCCGCAAGATTCAGGCTGTAGTTGTGGCTCAGGCCGGTCTGGTCGCGGTCCATGACCGCGTAGCGCAGGTCCTCCACGTCCATGCTGATGCCGAAGCCCATCACGAACATCAGCAGCAGCGACCCGGCCAGGGCCAGCGTGGCGCGCACCGGGTCGCGGCGCAGCTCCAGCGATTCGCGCCACATGTAGCTCAGCATGCGCTGCAGGCTGAAGCCGCGGTGTTCCGGCGCCTCGGCGGGCGCGGGTTCCATGGCTGGCGCGGCTGCGTCGGGCGAGTCTTCCGGTTGGGTGCCGGCGCCCGCATCGATCAAGTAGGCGATGAACGCTTTTTCCAGCGTCTTGGCGCCGCGCATCCGCGTGATCTCATCCGGCGATGCGCTCACCAGCACCTTGCCCGCATGCATCAGCGACATGCGGTCGCAGCGCTGCGCCTCGTTCATGAAGTGGGTGGAAATGAAGATGGTGACCTGGTCGTGGCGCGCCAGCGCGATCAGCAGCCGCCAGAAATTGTCGCGCGCGACCGGGTCCACGCCCGAGGTCGGCTCGTCCAGGATCAGCAACTCGGGCTTGTGCACCATGGCCACGGCCAGCGACAACCGCTGGCGCACGCCCATGGGCAGGTTCTCGGGCAGGGTGTCCAGCGCCTCGCCCAGGTCGAAACGCTGCGCCATCTCGTCCACGCGCGCCGGGATTTCGGACTCCGGCACGTGGAACAGGCGCGCATGCAGCACCAGGTTTTGCTTTACGGTCAGTTCCCCATACAGCGAGAACGCCTGCGACATATAGCCCACGCGGCGGCGCGTATCGATGTTGCGGGGATCGACCTCGGCGCCGAACAGCCAGGCCTGGCCCTCGCTGGCGGGCAGCAGGCCCGTCAGCATTTTCATGGTGGTGGACTTGCCGCAGCCGTTGGACCCCAGGAAGCCGAAGATCTCGCCCTTGCGGATGCGGAAGTTGACGTGATCCACCGCGACGAAGTCGCCAAAGCGCATGGTCAGGTCGCGCGCCTCGATGGCGATCTCGGCGTCGTCGTCGATGGCCAGCGGCATGATCTCCACCGGCTTGTGGCCGCGGCGCTTTTCTTCCGGCAGCAGCGCGATGAAAGCGGCTTCCAGCGAATCCGCACCGGTGCGTTGTTGCAGTTCGGCGGGCGTGCCCGTGGCCAGCACCCGGCCTTCGTCCATGGCGATCAGCCAGTCGAAGCGTTGCGCCTCGTCCATGTAGGCCGTGGCCACGATCACGCTCATGCCGCTGCGTTCGCGGCGGATCTGGTTGATCAGGTCCCAGAACTGCGCGCGCGCCAGCGGGTCCACGCCGGTGGTGGGTTCGTCCAGGATCAGCAGGTCGGGATCATGGATAAGGGCGCAGCACAGGCCCAGCTTCTGCTTCATGCCGCCGGAAAGCTTGCCGGCGGGACGCGACAGGAAGGCCGACATGCCGGTGCTGCGGGTCAGGCTGTCGATGCGCCGGCGGCGCTCGGCCTCGTCATGGCCGAACAGGCGGCCGAAGAACTGCAGGTTCTCTTCGACCGACAGCGTGGGGTAGAGGTTCTTGCCCAGGCCCTGCGGCATGTAGGCGATGCGAGGGCAGACGGCGTCGCGGTGGCGGCGGCTGGCCATGTCGCCGTCCAGCACGTCCACGCGGCCTTCCTGCACGGCGCGCGAACCGGCGATCAAGGCCAGCAGGCTGGACTTGCCCACGCCGTCCGGACCGATCAGGCCCACCATGCGGCCAGCGGGGATGTCCAGCGTGATGCCATCCAGCGCCACCGTCTTGCCGTAGCGCAGGCTGACGCCGGACAGCGTCACCACGGGGGCGGTGTCCGGGGAGTCCATCAGGGCACCTTGACTTCAAGGTTGGCGGGCCATTGCGCATCGGCGTCGAGCTTCAGCCAGGCCACGCCCGGCAGGCCGGTCTTGACCTGCTTCAGGTGGCGCTGCAGCAGCTCGGGGCTGATCTGGGCCTTGACGCGGAACATCAGCTTCTGCCGTTCGCTGGCGGTCTCCACCGTCTTGGGCGTGAACTGCGCGGTGCTGGCCACGAAGGACACCTGGGCGGGAATGACGTACTGCGGCGCGGCGTCGAGGGTGATGCGCACGTCCTGGCCCAACGCCACGCGGCCGGCCGCCTGCTCGGGCAGGAAGAACGTCATGTAGACGTCGGACAGGTCCACCATGTTCAGCACCTTGCCGCCCGCGCCCAGCACTTCGCCGGGCTGTGCCACGCGGTATTGCACGCGGCCGTCGCGCGGCGCGCGCAGCTCGCTGTCGGCGATGTCGGCCTCGATGCGGGCGATGGTGGCCAGCGCGGCGGTGACGGCCGATTGCGCGCCGATCTCGGCGGCGCGCGCGGCGTCGATGGCGGCTTGCGCGGCCTTGACCTGCGCGCGGGCGGCATGCACCGAGGCTTGCGCGCTGCGCACGCGGGCGCGGTCATCGTCCAGTTCCTGGATGGACGAGGCGCCTTCCTTGGACAGCGTCTCGGAGCGCGCCAGGCGGCGGCGCGCGGCGTCCAGCTCGCTTTCGCGCTGCACCACCACGGCCTCGGCGGCCAGCTTGTCGCTTTCGCGCTGCGCCACTTGCGCGCTGGCGCTGGCTGCGCCGTTGACGGCCTGCTGGTGTTGGGCGCGGGCTTCCTCGCGCTGCGCCTGCAAGGTGTCGATCTGCATGCGCGCCAGCGGCTGTCCAGCGGTGACGAAGTCGCCTTCGACCGCCAGCACCTCCTGCACGCGGCCGGCCAGCTTGGCGGCCACGTCGATTTCGGTGGCTTCGATGCGGCCATTGCCGCTGATGAAGCCCTCGCCCGGGCCGCTGTCGGACAACAGCCGCCAGCCGTAGTAGCCGCCAGCGGCGACCGCCAGCGCGATCAGGACAGGGACCAGTTTTTTTGTAGGCAGGCGCATTTGGGATCCTTGGTTCTTGGTTTATCGGGGGCTGGCGTCTTGCGCGGCGGCGGCTGCGGTCTGGGGCGCGGCGGGCGCTTGTGTGCCTCCGCCCAGCGCCGCATATAGCCGGACCCGGCTGGACAGCAGCGCACGGCGTGTCTGCGCGAGCTTCTGCTGGGCCGCCAACAGGTCGCGCTGCGCGTCCAGCACCTCCAAATAGGGCGAGGCGCCATGGTCGTAGCGCAGCTGCGCCAAGCGGGCGCGCTCGCTCTGCGCCGCCACGGTGGCGCGCAGCACGTCGACCTGCTCGGCCAGCCAGTAACGGGCGGACAGTGCGTCGGACACGTCCTTGAAGGCGGTCTGTATGGTTTGTTCGTAGGCGGCCACGGCCTGGTCGCGGCGCGCTTCGGTCAGGTCCAGGTTGGAGGAACGGCGGCCGGCGTCGAAGATCGGCAGGCTGATGCTGGGCGCGAAATTCCAGGCGCGGCTGCCGCCCGAGAACAGGCCGTCCAGCTCGCTGCTGGCGGTGCCGAAGGCGCCGGTCAGGGTGATGGTGGGCAGGAAGGCAGCGCGGGCCGCGCCGATGTTGGCGTTGGCGGCCTTGAGCTGGTGCTCGGCGGCGACGATGTCGGGGCGGTTGACCAGCAGGTCCGAGGGCAGGCCGGCCGGCAGTGCGCGCATGACGGAATCATCGTCCAGGTGTGTAGGCAACCTGGGCAGGTTCAGGGGCGCGCCCACCAGCAATTCCAGCGCATTGACTTGAGCAGCGCGGGTCTGTTCCAGGTCCGCGCCCAGCGCCTTGGCCTGCTGCCATAGCGTCTCGACCTGGGTCAGGTCCAGCTTGGAGATCGCGCCTTCTTCGAAACGGCGGCGGAAGATGCGCAGCGACTCTTCGCGCGAAGCGATGGTCTCGCGCGTCAGCGCCAGGCGTTCGTCCAGTTCGCGCAGGGACAGGTAGCTGTCCGCCACTTCCGCGATCAGGCTCAGCGTGGCGGCCCGCGCGGCGGCGTCGGAGGCCAGGTAGTTCTGTAATGCGGCGTCCTTCAGGCTGCGCACGCGGCCCCAGAAGTCCAGTTCCCAGCTGGCCATGCCCAGGCCCACCTGATATTGGCTGGAAAGCAGCGGCTGCCCCGTCAGGTTCAGGTCGCCCGGCACGCGGGCGCGGGACCCGTCCGCCTGCACGCCTATGGTGGGGAACTGGTCGGCGCGCTGTATGCCATACAGCGCGCGCGCTTCTTCCACGCGCAGCAGGGCGCGGCGCAGATCGCGGTTGTTGGCCAGGGCGCTGGATATCAGCGTTTGCAGCGCCGGGTCCGGGAAGTAAGTGCGCCAGCCGATCTCGGCCGCCGCGGCGGCGCTGGCTGCGGTCGTTTCGGAACCCGGGGCCGTATAGGCGGCGGGCACGGGCAGGGCGGGGCGGTTGTAATCGGGCGCCATGGAAACGCAGCCGCTGGCCAGCAGCGTCAGCAAGGCTGCGGGAACGAAGCGCGCGGCGATCGTGGCCGGAAACGGGCGGCGTGTCATGCGGGGTCTCTCCAGCGCGTGGGCCGGGCGCGTCCCTGGGCAGGCAGGCTTGTGGCGCCGCCTTCGGGGCGGACCCGGCACCGGGTTCATGCTTGCAGCTATTGTGCAGTGCGGCGGCTGCGCATTCCTTGATCAGGATCAAAGTAACGACTGACTGGTCGGTTTTTAATGAACCGCACATGCACAGGGAGTAGAGAGATGGTCATGCAGCGCCGTCGTCTTCCTCCGGCGGTGCGGGTCGGGCAGATCCTCGACGCCGCGCTCCAGGAGTTTTCACAGGCGGGCTATGCCGGCGCCAGGATGGACGACATCGCGCTGCGGGCGGGCCTGTCCAAGGGCGGGCTTTATGCGCATTTCGACAGCAAGGAAGCCGTCTTCGAGGCCTTGCTGGCGCGTCACCTCAGCCCCTCGCGGCTCGACGTGGCCGCGGTGGTGGACGGCGCCGAGTCGCCGCGCCATCTGGCCGAACGCATCGTCAATCATCTCTACGTCAGCCTGGGCAATCCGGCCATGATCAGCACCATGCGGCTGCTGTTGGCCGAAAGCGGCCGCGTGCCGCACCTGGCCGCGCGTTGGCGGCAGGAGACCGCGGAGGCTCACCAGACCGACATCGCGCGGCTGCTGGAGCGCGCGCGGGCCCGCGGCCTGTGCGCGGATTGCGTGGCGCTCGAGCATCCCTGGCTGCTGTTGTCGCCCATCGTGCACACCCTGGTCATGTCCGTGCTGATGGGGCCAGGCGAGCGCGTCGACCTGCCCGAGCGGCGCCAGGCGCATGTGGCGCTGATCTGTGAACTTCTGCGGCAGGGATCGGCATGATGGACGGGCGCGGAGTTTCTTGACGCTGCGCCCCGCTTGGTGTCCTATCCAGACTGGTCGCGCGGCGGCCATGCACGACCTATCCGGCGAGGTGACATGGCGACATCGGGAGTGAAAAGCGACACCCCATCCTGGCGTTATCTGCCTGTGGCCCTGGCATTGATTCTGCCCATCCTGGCCTGCGTCGGCTGGACCTGGCTGCTGGCCCACAGCGCACAGCGGCTCGAAGGCGAGACTGCGGCGCGCATCGTGCGCGCCCAGGCCGAGAGCATCCTCGCGCAGTCCCAGGACATGCTGGGGCGGGTGACGGAGCTTGCGGGCAAGCCCTGCGCCGAGGTGTTGCCGGTGCTGCAGCGCTGGGGCACCTTGAACCCGTACTTCCGTTCCCTGGTCCTGGTCCGGGACAAGCGCGTGTATTGCTCATCGGCCGTGGGAGCGGTGGACGCATCGCTCGACGATTTCAGCAAATGGAAGGTCGACGTGTCGGCGCCGCAATGGCAGACGTCCGTGGCCGGCACGCCGCTGGCGCCCGACCGTCCGGCCATTCTGTTGGGCAAGTCCGGCGCGGACGGCGCCAGCAGCGGCATCGTGGTGGTGGACGGCCGCTACGCGCAGGATCTGGTGAATGCGGTCGCAACCATGGACGACCTGCAATTGGAACTGGTCGTCGGCAAACATGGCGCGCCGATCCGCAGCGACTCCTGGGGCGGCGCGGCGGCGCGCGCGGTGCCGTTGCGCGAGGAGGACGCGCGCGAGGACAGCGCGGCCGGCCTGAGGGTCAGCGTGCTGGCTCCGCCCGAAACCCTGGTGCGCGCATGGTCGCGCTCGATGGCGACGTACCTGCCGGTGGCGCTGCTGCTCGGGCTGGGACTGGCGGTGGGCACGCACCGCCTGCAAGCCAGCAGGCGGTCGTTCAAGGAGCAGTTGCGCCGCGCCATGCGGGCCAACGAGTTCCAGGTGCATTACCAGCCGGTCTATGGCCAGGCCACGGGCCGCTGCGAGGGCGTGGAGGCGCTGATGCGCTGGGAACGGCCAGGCATCGGGCCGGTGCGTCCGGACGTCTTCATCGCCGAGGCCGAGGCCGAGGGCATGATCATCCCCCTGACCCAGCACCTGCTCAAGTTGATCGAACGCGACATGGGCTCGTGGCCCACGCCGCCGGACTTCCACATCGGCGTGAACATCGCGGCCGAGCATCTGTCGAGCGCGGAACTGTTGCCTGACGTCCAGGCTTTCGTGGACCAGGTCGCGGCGCGGCATCCGCTGGTGGTGCTGGAGATCACCGAACGCAGCCTGATCGCTGACAACGGCCAGGCCCGGCGCAATATCGACGCCCTGCGCGCGCAGGGCGTGCGTGTGGCGATCGACGACTTCGGCACTGGCCACTGTTCGCTGTCTTATCTGCAGAAGTTTCCGGTCGATTACCTGAAAGTCGACCAGGGCTTCGTGCAGGCCATCGGACCCGCGGGCGAAGAGGCGCCGGTGTTGGACGCCATCATCACGCTGGCGCATCGCCTGGGGCTTTCGGTGGTGGCGGAGGGCGTGGAAACGCCGTATCAGTTCGACTACCTGAAGGCGCGCGGCGTGGCGTTCATCCAGGGCTATCTGTTTGCGCGGCCCATGCCGTCGGCCGAGTTGGTGCGCTGGTACGCCGGGCACGAACAGCCCGCCGCCGCCTAGTCCTCAGGCGGTCTTGCCGTTCGGGGCGGCCTTGGCGAAGAACAGGTCGGTGATGCTCTGGCTGTCCATGGGCTCGCCGTTGATGGCGCGGGTCAGCAGCTCGGCGCCCAGCAGTTGCACTGAGAACACCAGGTCGGGATTGACCCGCCGGATCTTCTCCAGGTGCTTGCTGGTGTTGACGAGCGCCACTGTCTTGGCGCCGCTCTCGCCGCATGCTTCTTTTGCGGCCAGCACGATGAACGCGTTCTCGGCATCGTCGTCGCGCAGCGCCAGCACGTAGCGCGCGCGCGTCACGCCCGCATTGTGCAGCACGTCCACGCTGGAAGGATCGCCTTCGATCAGGTCCGTGGCCGCCGGGTATTCCTGCGGCACGCCGGGAGGCACGATGACGGTGACTTCGTCGCCGCGGCGCCGCAGGCCGTCGTAGACGCTCATGGCGATGGGCGTCGCGCCGGCGATGATGATGTGATTTTTGCGCATGGCGGTGGAGAACCTGCCTTTGACCAGCCGTTTCAGATTGCCGCCGATCACCGGCCCGGCGATCGCGCTGATGGAGGTGGCGAAGATGGTGATGCCCAGGATGATAATCGACGCGGTGAACAGCCGCGCGGTGCCGCTGTGCGGGGTGATGTCGCCGTAGCCCACGGTGGACATGGACACGATGGAAAAATAGAGCGCGGTGGTGGCGTCCGTGATGGGCGGGTTGAATTCGTTGCCCAGGTAGAGCGTGCCGAAGACCGCGTAGATCAGCAGCGACAGCATGCTGACCAGGGCGAACAGCGAACCCGCCGTGACGCTGGCCCGGTCGAAGCGGCGCCAGTAGGCCACCAGTGCGATGACGAGCACCAGCGTATAGATCCCCAGGCCGGCGCGGCCGCCGTCGCCCATGATGGCGAAGGTGCCGACGCCAATCAGCAGCACCAGCGAAAACGCCCAGGCGATGCGGGCCTTGAGGATCAGCCCCAACGCAATGATCTGCAGCCCCACCCCCAGCACCAAACGCGGTATCTCCAGCAGGCCGACCACGCGCATGACCTCATGCCAGTTGTCGATGGCGAGCCAGAAACCGTATTCGCGTGCACGCACCTCGCGCAGCACGGGATGCATGAAGGCATAGCCGTCCAGCGCCACCAGGATGGCCAGGCACCAATTGGGCGGAAACAGCGCCAACAGTTTGCGCAGGCGGTGCTTGAGGGGAACGGGCAGTGTGGGCATGGGGTTTGGCGGGAACGGGTCCAGGTCCTTTGCCGGCATTGTAGGGGGCATGCCACCCTATATCAGATATGTATGGAAGGCTATCAACAAAGAATTACTGGAAACCTGTCCGAGGTCCTAAACTTCGTGCATCAAACGGCTATCCGCGAGGAACGCCGCTGATAAGGGCGGGACGCCCGCTGTTTTACGCAGCGGAAGAATCGCCTGGCGTTGATCACGTTGCAGCTTGTGCCGGGACTAGAGACCCGGCCCAGGTTCACGGTCTGACCGTACGTGAGCAGTATGAGGCACGAATGTTGGAATCGCGTGATCCAGGTAGTAGGCATCAGTGCCGGCTGATGACTCCAGGTTCACGTGTTGTTTTAGCGCGGCGTCTTAACCTTTCGAGGCAGCGCCGCGTTTTTTTCGCCCAGGCCCCTTGCGGGTCAGGCTTCAAGTCGACGCGTTCGCGTCAGCCGTTTCGCGGCGCCAGTCATCCTGGGCCTCCAGCCGGCTCTCTTCCCCCACCACCCGAAAATCCAGGTCCAGCGTGATATCCGCTGCGAACATGTAGCCCCAGCCATGCACGGCGCGGATCGGCAGCGTCATCTGGTTGGTCGTCGCCTTGCGCCGCAAGCGGCTGATCATGACGTCGACGAAGCGGCGCCGCGTGATGCCGTTGTCCGCCTCGTCCGCGCCGTCCGCGTAGAAAGCGTCGCGGCTGACCTTGCGGTCAGGGGCGTTCACCAGCCGTGACAGGAAGTCGCGCTCGCCGGTGGTCAGCCCCAGGGTCCGGCCCGTGGGGCTGATCAGGGTCCAGCCCTTGTTCGCCAGGCGCCAGGTCTCGTGCATGGGCTCGTCCGGCCCGTGTCCATCGGACGCCGTATCGGCGCCGTCCAGGCCGACCGCGCGGCGCACCAGCGCCTGCAGCGCCGCGGCCAGTTCCAGGCCCGACACGTCCGGCGGCAGGCAGGCGTCCGCGCCGCAGAGCAGCGTGCGGATGCGGCTTTCGGCGTCGGCGAAAGTGGCGATGGCGACGATGCCCAGGCCGCGGTCGATCGCGCGCAGCCGCACCGCGGCATTGTGGATGTCGGGCAGCGGCGCTTTCAGCACCACCAGCGGGCAGGGGCGGCGGGAGTATCTGTCGTAGACGTCGGCCAGGTCGTGGCAGCGACGGACGTTGAAACCCAGGTGGGCAAGGGCTTCGATGAGTCCGGCATGCCTGGCATCGTCGTGGCCCAGAAAGATGACATCCAGCGTGTTGTTCATTGATGCTTCCAATGAGGAAACGGGGCATGGCGGCTGTGCCTGATGCCTAGGCCTGGCGCTGCGAGTCATGCCCGTCTCCCTGTGCTGCGCGCCGGGGCGCGAGAGCGCCGGGCGGTGTTGTTCGGATGGGCGCGAGGCCGGGGGGATTGCCCCTGGTTTCGTGCTTTCGCCGATGGCCGCCCATGCTTCGATGCTGCTTGGAAGTCACGCCCGTGTTTCATTTAAACACGGGCGTGTTTTTTTGTGAAGATACGTATCTGTAGTTTCTGACAGTAACAGAAAGCGCGGGCGCAGCGCTATGGAAACGCTGGAAATTGTGGTCGGGTTCGGGAATTCGGTGTTAACGCATTATGTATCGCCGATACATTATTTTCCATTTTGAATACTCTAACCGCCATAAACTCGCGCAAGTTTTTGTTGGCGAGGCGCCGCCGTGCAGATCGCAGCCGCTGCGCGGAGATACCGGTGCGGCGGGGCAAGCCGATGATAGATATGATTTTTTTAGGGCGCATGGGCCCTTTGCAAAGCGTCTGGCGCGTGCGCCGGCAGATGGTTGGCGCGATTTACGGATTAGCCCCGCAATTGGGGTTTAATCCGTTTGTTTGGCGCCAGTGCCGGGATGTTTTAATCAAATAAATAAATTCTTATTAATGTCTCGGGTTGATCGAGTGGACACGTTTAGCCATCGTCTGCGCAACGCAAGAATGCTTCAGGGATGGACTCAAAAGGACTTGGCGGCCGCGAGCAACCTGTCGCAAAGCGCTATCGGCAACTACGAGAGCGGGCAGCGCCGGCGGCCGTCGAGCGATGCCCTGATCAAGCTGACCCGCGCGCTGTGCGTCCATCCCATGTGGCTCAGCACCGGCGAAGGGCCGATGTCGAATCCCGATGCCGGCGCCAGCCAGGCAGACGCGGAGCGCGTGGCGCTGCCCGCCGCCTGGCCGTTCGAAACCATCTCCTATGCCACCTATGCGCGCCTGAGTTCGCAGGAAAAGCGGCAGATCGAACAGGTGCTGGCCGCCTACATCAAGGCACGCGGCGAATAGACCCGAGGGGCTGCGCGGGCGCGCTGGCAGGACGCCGCCGGGAGCCGGCCGCGGGCGCCAAGGCATCGTCGTCGGTGCGCAGGCGGCTACGCAGGCGTTCCACGGGATCCGCAATCACGCTGTTGAGCAGGGCCGAGAATGCAATGGTGCTTGTGATCACCAGGGCCGAGAACAGCAGCGGCTGATCCAGGTGCGCTTCTTCAAGCATCCACTTGAAGAACATGATCACCAGCGAATGGCAGATGTAGATCGGGTAGCTCAGCTCGCCTATCGCCTTGTCCAGCCTGTGGCGCGACTGGAACAGGAAGGCCAGCGGCAACAGCGCCACGAACAGCAGCACGGCCAGGCCATCGCGCACGTTGTGGTTCATGGCGATCGAGAAGTGCAGCACACAGTAGGCCGCCAGCACGGCCGTGCCGATCTCGGGCAGGCGCTTGACGCGCTGCGTCCAAGCCTTGTAGCGCGGCAACAGCACCTGGTGCGACAGCGAACCGAGCAGGAACAGCGCCAGTTCCGTCGGAAAGAAGCGGTAGGTCCAGGGGTCGCTCAAGCCTATGCCGGTGGCGATAAGCACGCCGCGCAGCGCCAATGATGCAGCCAGCAAGGCCAGCAGCCGCCGCGGCGAATGCAGGATGAAGGGAGCGACCAGATAGAAGCTCATCTCCACGCCCAGCGTCCAGGCCTGCGGCACCAGCAAGCCTTCATAGAGCGGCACTTCGCTATGCGCGAAGCTGCCGGTGAACGCCAGCGCGGAATGCTCGATGCCGAAGAACATGAGCCAGTCCTGGCCCATGATGAAAATGTTGGAGAGCACCAGGAATAGCTCGGCACTGAAAGGCAGGGCATCGTAGATGCGGAAGAATGCGCCGCCGCTCATCACGTGCGCCGTAAGCGTCAACGCGGCGACCGCAAGATAGATCGGGAACAGGCGCAGAAAGCGGTTTGCATAGAACTTGCCCACCGCGCCTTGATA
The DNA here is from genome assembly GCF_059760445.1 of Achromobacter sp. D7-1. Lineage (NCBI taxonomy): Bacteria > Pseudomonadati > Pseudomonadota > Betaproteobacteria > Burkholderiales > Alcaligenaceae > Achromobacter > Achromobacter sp. D7-1. Next base: position 42,757 of record NZ_JCBAMT010000024.1, read on the forward strand.
GTGATCGGTGGCGGTGAGCACATAGGAAATCAGAAAGCCCGAAATGACGTAGAACAGCTGTACCGCGAGGCGGCCGCCTACCAGGTGATCGGTGGCGCCTGCGCCCAAATGGTCCAGCACCACTGACAATGCCAACAAGGTTCTCAAAAAGCCCATCGCCGTGTCTCCCCGGATTGATCTTATTTTTGGCTCCCTTGAGGAGCCGGACACCTGCGCCTGCGGTCGTTGCGATCGGCGTCCGTACCCTTGCGTGCCGGCCTGGCCCGGATGGCGATCTGTACTGATTCTGCGCGTCGACATGCGCCGCCGCCATGGGGCGTTCGATGCAGCAAGGCCATGCAATTGGAGCGTGGCGCCAGCTCGCCGTGCTGCTTTTGGATACCGCTTATGGGCTGAGGACGCGCGTGCTAGGCCACAAGGCCGGTTACAGTCGGGGTATGTGAAATTGATGGAGTTCCGTACATGCCTAAGCTCTTGTCCACGCGCTGCCGCTTGCTTGGCCCGGCCCTGCTGGCCGCGGCCCTGGCCGGCTGCGCAGGAACGACCGGAGGCGCGCGCCCGCAAGGCGCCGCCGCGGCCAATGCCGCCAGCAGCGCGGATTCGCTGGCCCAGACCAGTTGGGAACTGGTGCGCTGGACGCAGGCGGGTGGCGCGCTGCGCGACATTCCGCACGGCGACAACGGCGAACCCGTGCGCCTGACGTTCCTGGCGCAGGGCAAGCAATACCGCGTCAACGGTTTTGCCGGCTGCAACCGCTACATGGGCACGTACAAGCTCGAAGGCGGCAAGCTCTACATCGATGCCCCGGCCGCCACGCGCATGGCCTGCCCCGCGCCTGAACGCGCCCGCCTGGAGGCGGACTATCTGCGCGGCCTGAGCGCCATTGACACGTTCACGTTGGACAACGGCGGGGCGCCGCGGCATCTGACCTTCAACCTGCGCGGCGGCGACGTGCTGGAATTCGTGCGCCGGCAAGATCCGCCCACGCCCTGACGTGGCCGGCGCAGCGCGTATCAAAGAGTGTTAAGCCGTGAAAAGCGGTGCCGGAGCCAGCCTACAATGGCGTGGTCCGGCCCGCCGCCACGCGCGGGCCTGGCATTCCTCGTTTTTCCGGGAGACTCTCATGCCCTTTGCCGCGTCCCTGCGCTGGCTTGCGCCTTGCCTGTTGTCCATTGGACTGGCCGCCTGCTCTTCACCGCCCCAGCGCGCCGCGGATGGACAGGATCCCCGCTTCCAGCCGGCCTCCGCCTTCGACATGCTGGCGCAGACCAGTTGGGACCTGGCGCGCTGGACCTTGCCGGGCGGCGGCTTGCGGCAGATCCCGCATCCGTCTTCCAATTCGCGTCCGCTCACGGCCAGCTTCATCCATGACCAGGGCTCGCCGCGTATCTCCGGTTTTTCCGGCTGCAACCAGTACAACGGTTCCTATACCGTCGCCAACGGTCTTCTGATCGTGCAGGGACGTCCGGTGTCGACCATGATGGCCTGCGCGCCGCAGAACATGAAACTGGAGCAGGACTTCCTGGCCGCGCTGACCAGCATCACCGCCACGTCGGTGGACAACGCCAATAATCCGCAGCGCATGACCTGGGTGCTCAGTTCGGGCGACAGGCTGGACTTCGGGCGTCGCACCGATCCCATCGCGGGCGGTCAGCAGGGGCCGACCAAACTGGTCTACGTGAACTCGGAACGGGTGCCCTGCACCGCTGGCGCGGGCCGCGCCATGTGCTACCAGGTGCGCGACGGCGCGGGCCAGCCCTGGCAGCTCTGGTACGGTGAAATCACGGGTTTCAACTTCCAGCCTGGCGTGCGCTACCGCTTGCGCGTGGTCGAGGTCCGCAACCCGAATCCGCCGGCCGACGCGTCGACGCTGAACTGGGTGCTGGACGCCGTGGTCGAGCAGGAAATCGTCAATCGTTGAGCGGGATCAAGTGGGGCGGCGGGCGGGGAAAACCGCCCAGCGTTTACTATTACGCCTTTCGCCGCCCGCTTTTTTCCGCTTTTCCATGACTGCCGTCGTCAATATCGCCGCTTACAAATTCGTTTCGCTGGATGCCCTGCCGGCGTTGCGCGCCCGCCTTCTGGATGAGGCCGGCGTGGCCGGGCTCAAGGGCACCATCCTGTTGGCCGAAGAGGGCATCAATCTGTTCCTGGCGGGGGCGGCGGACGGCATCGACGCCTTCCTGCGCACGCTGCGCGCCGATCCGCGCTTTGCCGATCTGGAAGTGAAGTTCAGCCACAGCGACACCGTGCCGTTCCGCAAGCTGCTGGTGAAGATCAAACGCGAGATCATTCGCATGGACCACCCGGCGATTCGCCCCGAGGCAGGCCGCGCGCCCGGCGTGGACGCGCGCACGCTGGCGCGCTGGCTGGAAGCCGGCGTGGACGACGCCGGACGGCCCGTGGTCATGCTGGACACGCGCAACGCCTTCGAGGTCGATGAAGGCACCTTCAAGAATGCCATCGACTGGCGCATCGAGCGCTTTACGCAGTTTCCCGCGGCGGTGCAGGCGCACCGGGCGGAATTCGAGGGCAAGACGGTGGTCAGCTTCTGCACCGGCGGAATCCGCTGCGAGAAGGCCGCCATCTACATGAACGAAGTCGGCATTCAGAACGTCTATCAGCTTGACGGCGGCATCCTCAAGTACTTCGAGGAAACCGGCGGCCCGGGCTATGACGGCAAGTGCTTCGTCTTCGACGAGCGCATTTCGCTGGATCCGGCGCTGGCGCCCAGCAAGGCGTAAACGCAGAACTCCAATGACAAAGAGCCCGCATCAGCGGGCTCTTTGCATTCAGCGCGGCGTTGCGGGTTCAGCGCACGCGCATGCCGGGCTTGGCGCCGGGGAACGGCTCCAGCACGTAGATGCCGGCGTCCACCGATTCATCCGCGTGGCTGGCGGCCAGCACCATGCCTTCGGACACGCCGAACTTCATCTTGCGCGGGGCCAGGTTGGCGACCAGCACGGTCAGCTTGCCGATCAGGTCTTCCGGCTTGTAGGCCGACTTGATGCCAGAGAACACGTTGCGGTGGCGGCCTTCGCCGGCATCCAGGGTCAGGCGCAGCAGCTTGGTCGAGCCTTCCACGTGTTCGCAGTTGACGATCTGCGCGATGCGCAGGTCGACGCGGGCGAAGTCGTCGATCGAGATGGTCTCGGCGATGGGCTCGCCGCCGGGCACCACCACGGGGGCGGCGGGCGGTTCGAACAGGTCTTCCAGCATTTGCGGTTCGACGCGCTGCATCAGGTGCTTGAACGGGGCGACGCGCTGCGGCAGCACGGCGGCGTCGGCCCAGGTGAACGGCGCCTGCGCGCCGAACAGTTCCAGGGCCACGCGTTCAGCCAGCTCGGGCAGCACCGGCGCCAGCATCACGGACAGCGCCTTGAAGCCCGCCAGCGAGCGCGAGCAGATGTCCTGCAGGGCGGCCTTCTGCGCGTCATCGGCCGTGGCGATGCCCTTGGCCAGGACCCAGGGCTGAGCCGTATCGAACGCCTGGTTGAGACGATCGGCGTAGGCCATGATTTCGCGGATGGCGCGGTTGTATTCGCGGGCTTCGAACGCGGCGCGGATGGACTCCGCCTGTTCGGCGTACTCCGCGGCCAGCGCCGAGGTGTCGCCCGAATAGCCGAGGACTCCATCGAAATGCTTGGTGATGAAGCTGGCGGCGCGGCTGGCGATGTTGACGTACTTGCCGATCAGGTCGCTGTTGACGCGGGCGATGAAGTCCTCGGGGTTGAAGTCCATGTCTTCGACCCGTGCGTTCAGCTTGGCGGCGATGTAGTAGCGCATCCATTCGGCGTTCATGCCGAGTTCCAGGTAGCGCAGCGGCGAAATGCCGGTGCCGCGGCTCTTGGACATCTTCTCGCCGCTGACGGTGATGAAGCCGTGTACGTTCACGGCATCCGGCGTCTTGCGGCCGGCGAACTTCAGCATCGCGGGCCAGAACAGCGCGTGGAAATACACGATGTCCTTGCCGATGAAATGGACCTGCTCGGTGGGGCCGGCCGGATCGAGCAGCTTGTCGAAGTCCAGGCCCTTGACCGCGCAATATGACTTCAGCGAGGCCAGGTAGCCCACGGGCGCGTCCAGCCAGACGTAGAAGTACTTGCCCGGCGCGTCCGGGATCTCGATGCCGAAATAGGGCGCGTCGCGGGAAATGTCCCAGTCGCCCAGTTTGGCCTCGCCATCGTCCGAGCCCAGCCACTCGCGCGTCTTGGCCAGCATTTCAGGCTGCAGGTGCTTGCCGCCGGCGGCGTTGGAGCCGGTGGTCCACTGCTGCAGGAATTCCACGCAGCGCGGATCGGACAGTTTGAAGAAGAAGTGGTCCGAGGACTTCAGCACCGGCGTGGCGCCGGTCAGCGCCGAATACGGGTTGATCAGTTCGGTGGGCGCGTAGACCGCGCCGCAGACCTCGCAGGAATCGCCATACTGGTCCTTGGCGTGGCACTTGGGGCATTCGCCCTTGATGTAACGGTCGGCCAGGAACATGCCCTTGACCGGATCGTAGAACTGCTCGATGGAGCGGGTTTCAATCAGGTCCTGGGCCTTCAACGCGCGATAGATGTCTTGCGACAGGGCGACGTTTTCGGCCGAATCGGTGGAATGCCAGTGGTCGAAGCGGATGTGAAAGCCGTTCAGGTACTGCGGGCGCTCGGCGGCGTAGCGTGCCACCAGGGCCTGCGGCGTGATGCCTTCCTTTTCCGCCTTCAGCATGATGGGCGCGCCGTGCGCGTCATCCGCACCCACGAAGTGCACCGTGTGGCCCGCCATTCGCATCGAACGAACCCAGATATCGGCCTGGATGTACTCCATGATGTGGCCGATGTGGAAAGATCCGTTGGCGTAGGGCAGCGCAGTGGTGACAAAAAGGGTGCGAGACATGGTTGTCTTTGGAGGTTGAGGGAAAAAGGGGGGTAGGCCGGCCATTTTAGGGCAAGCGCGGGGACTTGCCCGGCAACGCCCCATCAATGGCTCAACCCGCCCTTCGCGGCAGGCGAATCAGGCGGGTTGCGTAAGAATGCGGGAACCGGCGCGGATGCGGGGGGCGGCCATCCGCAGGCCGTCCGGCAAGTCAGCTGTGTGGGCGCATAGGCCCACGGCCCGCTTGCGCCGCGGGCGGCGCAAGCATGCTGAAAAGCCGCCGTCAGCGGATTTCGCGGGCTTCGACGTCGATCACGTCGCCGCGCGGCTGCGTGGCGAAGGGGGCGGTGGCGGACTGGAACGGTCCCGGGCGGGCGCCCTGGCGCTGGCTCCAATAGGCGCGTACGCCGAAAGGTTTGCCGCGCACCTTGGCGACCACGTACAGGATCGCCACGGCGATTGCCGTGGAAAGCATGAACACCAGCGCCATCGCCATGCCGATCAAGGCCAGGGCGGCGAATAGGACGGCACGAAAGAAGCGGATAAGTGTGTTGGTCATGAAGATCGGATGCAAAACGCAGCGAAAGGTTCCCGGGTATCCGCTATCCTTTAGGGGATGGCGGGCCGCAGAAGCCGCGCTGCCTACGGAACCATAGTGACATGAGTATAACGATAGAACAAATTCGCGCCGCGCTGCGCGCCGCGCAGGACCCGAATACTGGTATGGATTTGGGTGTTTCTGTAAAAGATCGTGACATCAAGCTGGAAGGCGGACGCGTTTCGCTGGCGCTGGAGCTGGGCTATCCCGCCGACGCCGCGCGCGCACAGGTCCGGGACATCGCCGTGGCGGCGCTGGCCGCCGCCGGCGTGGCCGATGCCCAGGTCGAGGTAACCTGGAAGGTCGCCGCCCACGCGGTGCAGAAGGGCCTGAAGCCGCTGTCCAATGTGCGCAACATTATTGCGGTGGCCTCCGGCAAGGGCGGCGTGGGCAAGAGCACCACGGCCGTCAACCTGGCCCTGGCCCTGGCGGCCGAAGGCGCCAAGGTGGGCGTGCTGGACGCGGACATCTACGGGCCCAGCGTGCCGACCATGCTGGGCATCTCGGGCCGCCCCGAAAGCCTGGACAACAAAAGCATGGAGCCGCTCACGGGGCACGGCCTGCAGGCCAACTCCATCGGCTTTCTGATCGACGCCGACTCACCCGCCATCTGGCGCGGCCCCATGGTGACGCAGGCGCTGGAACAGCTGCTGCGCCAGACCAACTGGCGCGACCTCGACTACCTGATCGTCGACATGCCCCCGGGCACGGGCGACGTGGCCTTGACGCTGGCACAGAAGGTGCCGGTGGTAGGCGCCGTCATCGTCACCACGCCGCAGGACGTGGCGCTGCTGGACGCGCGCAAGGGCTTGCGCATGTTCCAGAAGGTCGACGTGCCGATCCTGGGCGTGGTCGAGAACATGGCCATCCATATCTGCTCGCAATGCGGGCACGCCGAACATATCTTCGGCGAGGGCGGCGGCCAGCGCATGGCCGAGCAGTACCAGACCCCCTGGCTGGGCAGCCTGCCGCTGACCCTGGCGATCCGCGTGCAGACCGACGCCGGCTCGCCGACCGTGGTGTCGGATCCGGGCAGCGAAGCCGCGGCCCTGTACCGCGGCATTGCCCGCAAGCTGGCGGCTGGCGTGGCAGCGCTGCCACGCGACATGGCCGGGAAATTCCCGTCCATCGTCGTGCAGCAACCGACCTGACGCATGCGGTGGGCAGCACGCGCCTTCTTGGCGGGACTGGTGGTGATGACGGGCGAGGCATGGGCCAAGCGCCCGGAAATCATCGTGGACCCGGGCGGCGTGCCGCCGGCCGCCCTGCAGGCGATCACCGAGGCGGTCGATGCGATCGCGCGGCTGGCGGAAGATCAGGACGGCGGTGAAATCAACCGCTTGCGCCGGCGCGCGCGCGACGCGACGCTGGCGGCCCTGGCCACCCAGGGTTATTTCTCGCCCACGGTGAAGCTCGAGGCCGGCACCGACATCGGCGGAGAAACCTGGGACATCAGCATCGTCTCGGGCAAGCGCACCACGGTCACGTCCGTGGATCTTGATTTCACCGGCCGCATTACCCGGCCCGAGTTCGCCTCGCGGGTACAGAAGCTGCGCGACGATTGGCAGCTCAAGACGGGCCAGCCTTTCATCAATAGCGACTGGAACAAGGCGAAGTCGAGCCTGCTAGACGAAATATCTTCGCGCGACTTCATGCTGGCGCGCATGACCGCGTCGCAGGCGGAAATCGAGGCCGATACGGCCTCGGCCGCCTTGCGCGTCACGATAGACAGCGGCCCTCAGGTGCGCATGGGCGAACTCACCACCGAGGGCCTGAAACGGGTGCCCGAGAAGCTGGTCGAGCGCTATGTACGCTATTCGCCGGGCGCCGCCTATGACCAGAACAAGCTGGACACCTGGCAGCAGGATCTGCAATCCACCGCGTTCTTCCGCGGCGCGTTCGTGTCGCTCGAGCAGCCCGGCACGGCGCAACCGACGCCCGCGCCGAACGCGGACCGCGCGCGCGCGCCTGGTTCGACCGACCTGGCTGCCTCGACGCCTGCGGGCGATCCCGCCGTGTCCGGCGCCATGCCGCCGCCGCCGCCCGCCTATGACTCGAACGGCGAGGTGACTTTGCCGGTGCAGGTGCGGGTGGTGGAAGCGCCGCCCAAGCGCTTCACCGGGTCGATCGGCCTGGACGACGAGGCCGGCGTGCGGGTGGAGTCGCTGTACCGGCAGAACGTGGTCTTCGGCCAGCCGCTCACCATGGAGACGGGCTTCAGCGTGGACCGTCTGCAGCAGCGCGCCTACGCGGACTTCCTGTTGCCGCCGAACGAACGCGGCTACAAGGATTCCTTCGGTGTGCTGTACGACCACTCCGACATCCAGGGGCTGGACGTGACCCGCTACGCCCTGGGCGCGACGCGCCTGCAAGAGCGCAAGGGCGCGGGCAACAGCCGGGTGGAATACGAGACTCGCTGGGGCCTGCTGCTGGCGCAGGATCACGTGAAGATCGACGGCGGCGACCAATACACGCTGCCGACCTTGACCGCCACGGCCGAGTGGCTGCGCCGCGACGTGGACAACAAGTACGACCCGCGCGAAGGCAACCTGATCGCGGTCGGCGGCGGCGTGGGCGTGACGCTGGACACCGGCGAACCCTATACCCGCGCCCGGCTGCGGGCCCAGAAATGGTGGCCGATCGGCAAGCTGGACGTGCTGACCGTACGCGGCGAAGTCGGCCGGGTGTGGTCCAACAGCAAGGTGCGCGTACCGGACGATTTCGGTTTCCGCACGGGCGGCGCGCGTTCGATCCGCGGCTACAAGTATCAGAGCATCGGCGTGAAGCAAGATGATGCCGTGGTGGGCGCGCCCACGCTGCTGGTCGGCAGCATCGAGTACGACCACTATTTCAATGAGCGCTGGGGCATGGGCGTGTTCGTGGACGCCGGCGACGCCGCGGAATCGTTTGGCGATATGTCGATGGCGGTGGGCTACGGCGTCGGCGCGCGGGTGCGCACCCCGGCCGGCCCGCTATTCCTCGACTTGGCCTACGGCCAGCGCGACCGCGACCTGCGCCTGCATTTTTCCTTGGGGATCGCGTTTTGAAGGGCCTGCGCAAATTCCTGCGCCATGTGCTGGTGTGGTGGTTGCCTGGCCTGGCCATGCTGGCGGTGCTGGCGGGCGGCTTTCTGTTCTGGCTGGTCGGGTCGCAGAACGGCACGCGGCTGCTCCTGACCACGGCCGCCCAGCAATTGAACGGCCAGGCGCTGGACGTGAACGGTTCGCTGCTGCGCGGCGTGTCGGTGGGCAAGCTGGACCTCGACGCGGGCGGTACCCGCGTCGACATCACCGACCTGCATCTGGACGTGAACTGGCGCGCCCTGGGCGATCGCCTATTGCATGTGCGCGAGGTCTCGGCGGGTTCGGTGTACATCGGCCTGGCCTCGTCGGCAGAGACGGCGCCTGCGGAGGATGATGGCGAGCCGTTCTCGTTGCCTGAACTGCCGGTGGATATTGCCGTGGACCGGGTGGCGCTGGGCGACTTCCAGCTGGAGCAGGACGGCCAGCCGCTGCCCGTGACGCTGGGCAATCTGGACGCCACCTTCGCCGCAGGCAAGCAGGGCGCGCAACTGCGCATCGCCAGCCTGCACGTGGGCCATGAGGCCGCGCAGGCGGACATCTCCGGCCAGGCCGAACTGCAAGGCATGGCCGATCCCTGGCCGTTCGCCGCACGGCTGGACGTGACCGCGCGCGGAACCGGCCCCGATTCGCCGCTGTGCGAGGCCGATAAGCTGAGCAGCGTGTATGAACGTCAGGCGGGCGTCGCCAAAAAACCTGATCCCAAGGCCGGCGCCAAGGTCGATCCTAAAGCCGAGGGCAAGGCCGATCCCAAGCACGAAACCAAGGTCGCGCCCGCCGCGCCGTCCGAGCCGCCCCGGCCCGCCTGCCAGGTCGTGCTGCGCGCCGATGCCGCTGGTTCGCTGGATGGTATCCAGGCCAAGCTGGACGGCGAAGGGTCTGGCCTGCTGCTGGAGCTGACCGCCGACCTGGCGCCGCGCACGGCGCTGGTGCTGCGCAGCGCCAGGGCGCACGCGCAACTGCCCGACAAATCGACCCTGGCCGCGCAGCTCGATCTGCAATCCGATACCGCGCAGGGCGCGGGCCGCGAGCGCATCGCGGGCACGATCAGCGCCCAGCGCCTGGATCTGTCGCCCTGGCTGGGCAAGGACATTCCGCCTGCGTTGCTGACCGTGCGCGGCGAGGTGCGGGCCGACATCGAGAACCTGAGCCAGCTGCGCCATGCCGCGGTGGACCTGCGCTTCGAAGAGGGTACGCGCTGGAACAAGCAACCCTTGACCGGCGCGCTCAAGGCCCAGGTAGATATCGCGGCGGCCGATGCCGCGGCGGCCGGTGCCGCGGCAGCCCCGTCGACCGATACCGCCGCGGCCGGCGCAGCGCCTGTCGCTGCCGACGCCGATCCGCTCGCCGGGCTGCGCATCCATGGCCTGGACGTGGACCTGAAGCTGGGCCGCAACCGGATCCAGGCCAAGGGCGAGCTGGACGCCAAGGACGGCGCGTTGACCCTGGACGCCCAGGCGCCCCAGCTCGACGCGTTCTGGCCCGGCATCCCCGGCGGCGCGGAAGTGAAGGGCAAGCTGGCGGGTACGCTGGCCTCGCACCGCGGCGAGCTTGCCGCCGGCTACACGCCGCCCAAGCCGCGCCCGGGCGTTCTGGGCGAGGCTCCCGCCAAGGCCAACATCGCCTTTGCCGGTTCCTGGGGCAAGGGGCCGGCGGGCACGCCAGACGCGGCGCTGGCGGGTTGGCGCGGCACGTTCTCGCGGCTGACGGCCGAGACCGCCGGTTTCACCGTGTCCGCGGACCGGCCGGTTACGCTGGCCTTCCTGCCGTCTGCCGTGGAGCCGCAATGGCAATGGCAGGTGGGGCAGACGGCGTTGAGTCTGACCCTGCCCGGCAAGGAGCGCGTGGTGCTGGCGCACCGGGGTTCGCGGGGCGGCGGCAAGCGCTGGGAAACCGCGGGCCAGGCCGACAACCTGGTGATCACGGCCGCCATGGCGCGCCAGGTGATCGGCGCGGTCGATCCCGAAGCCGCGGCCAAGCTGGGCAAGCGGCCCGGCCGCGTCAACGCGATGGTGCCGGAGGGCCAGCGCCGCATCGCGCTGGACGTGCTGTGGGACCTGAAGTTCGACGGCCGGCTGGGTGGCAAGGCGCGCATCGCGCGCCGCGAGGGCGACCTGCTCATACCGGGCGATCCTCCGATCCCGCTGGGCTTGAAGGCGCTGGTGCTGGACCTGACTGCTACGCCGACGTCCGCCAATGCCAGCCGCCTGGACGCCAAGATCAACCTGGCGACCGACAAGATGGGCGTCATCAACGGCACCGGCACCGCCGTGCTGGCGGTGGATGCCAAGGGCGGCATGGCGCTGGACTCGCGCCAGCCGCTGCGTGCCAAGCTGGACGCCGACATCGCCGACCTGGCCTGGGTCAGCCTGTTCGTGGGCGACTCGATGGAGGTCGGCGGCTCGGTCAAGGCCAATCTGGAAGCCCAGGGCACCCTGGCTGGAAAATGGTCGGCCAACGGCAACATCCGCGGCGACAAGCTGCGCGTGGTGCGCATCGACGACGGTGTGCGGCTGATCGACGGCACCTTGTCCGCGCGCCTGGACGGCGACCGGGTGGTGCTGGACAGCCTGCGTTTCCCGGCCTCGCTGCGGGTGATGCCGGCCGAATGGCGCACCAAGGAATGGATCACCACCAACCCCGAGGCCAAGGGCGGCTACGCCGAGGCCAAGGGACAGTGGAATTTCATCGACGGCGGCGGCGACATCCGGCTGACCCTGTACCGCTTCCCGGCGCTGCAGCGCTCGGACCGCTACGCCATGGTGTCCGGCGTCATCGACCTGAAGGCGGCCATGCCGCGCATTGACATCGTGGGCGACCTGAAGGCGGACGCGGGCTGGTTCAGCCTGGAAATCCTGCAGGGCGTGCCTTCGCTGGACGACGACGTCAAGGTGCGCCGGCCGGGCGACGACCCCGGAACGGTCTCCACGCCGCTGCAGACCAGCATGAACCTGAAGTTCGACATGGGGCCGCGCTTCTACATCACCGGCATGGGATTGGACGCCGGCCTGCTGGGCTCCATCCAGATCCTGCTGCAGGACGGGCGCCTGACCGGCGTGGGCGCGCTGCGCACCCGTGGCGGCGGCATCGAGGCCTACGGCCAGAAGCTGCGCCTGAGCCGCGGCACGCTGACCTTCCAGGGGCGCCTGGACAACCCCTTGCTGGACATCGAGGCGCTGCGCACGGGCGAACAGGTCGAGGCGGGCGTCAAGGTGGTCGGCACCGCCCAGCGGCCGCGCATCGACCTGGTGTCCTATCCGGACGTCAGCGACGTGGAAAAACTGTCCTGGCTGCTGCTGGGCCGGGGCCCCGACGAAAGCGGCGGCGACGCCGCGCTGCTGATGTCGGTGGGTACGGCGCTGCTGGGCGGCGGACAGCCGTTCTACAAGCAGTTCGGCCTGGACGACGTCAGCATCAAGACGGGCAACATCGGTAGCTCGGGCAGCATCCTGCCGGACCGCACGGTGGCCGGCGACGTCAACCGGGACAGCGACAGCCAGCTGGCCACGCAATTCCTGGTGGCCAGCAAGACTTTCGCCAATGGCATCACGCTGAGCGTGGAGCAGGCGCTGGCGGGCAGCGACACCGTCGGCCGGGCCAGCTACCGGCTGGCGCGCGGCCTGTCGGTGGACCTGAAGGGCGGGGCGGTCAACGGCATCGCGCTGGTCTACCGGACCTTCTGGGGGAACTGAGGCAAAGCCGGGCGGGATCGCGCCGCCCGGCCCCTGCCGGCGGGGGGATCCGCACTCGGGATAAAATGGCGTCCATTCCATTCCCTAGCACCATTCCCACCATGAGCATCAAAAGCGACCGCTGGATCCGCCGCCAGGCCGAAGCCGGCATGATCGAACCCTTCGAAGCAGGGCAGGTCCGCACGGCCAATGGCGGGCGCATCGTCAGCTACGGCACCAGCAGCTACGGCTACGACGTGCGCTGCGCCGACGAATTCAAGATCTTCACGAACATCAATTCCACCATCGTCGATCCCAAGAACTTCGACGAAGGCTCGTTCGTGGATTTCAAGGGTGACGTCTGCATCATCCCTCCCAATTCGTTTGCGCTGGCCCGCACGGTCGAGTATTTCCGCATCCCGCGCAGCGTCCTGACGGTCTGCCTGGGCAAGAGCACGTACGCGCGCTGCGGCATCATCGTCAACGTCACGCCGCTGGAACCCGAATGGGAAGGCCACGTCACGCTGGAATTTTCGAACACCACGCCGCTGCCGGCCAAGATCTACGCGGGCGAAGGCTGCGCGCAGATGCTGTTCCTGGAAAGCGACGAGGTTTGCGAGACCTCCTACCGTGACCGCGGCGGCAAGTACCAGGGCCAGCGTGGCGTGACCCTGCCGCGCACCTGAAGCTTCAGTCCGCGCGCCGGGGCGCCGCGCGCAGGTAGTCGATATCCCATTCGCTTTCGCCGGTCTGCACGAACCCGTGCCGGCGGTAGAAGCGGTTCGAATCGCTGTCGCGCAGCGCGCCCAGGCGCACTGGCAGACCCTGGCGGTCCGCCTCCTGCAGAATCATCCGCATGACCTGGCCGCCCAGCCCCCCGCCCTGAAGAGCGGGACGGATGTACAGGTGATCCAGGCGCAAGCCGTCGCCCTCCGGGCGCAACGCGTAAAACCCTATCCGTTGGCCGTCCAGTTCGATGGACCAGGTATGTTCCGGCTGGAACGTGCTGCGCAGGCGCGAACGCGCGCGCTGGGGATCAAAGCGCCCCAGACGCTCAAGGCTTTCACGCATGGCTTCGATGCGCAACGCCAGCAGGTCCTCGAAATCGGCTTCCGAAACCGGCGCGTATTGCAGCTGCGGCGTGGCTATCTCGTCGTAGCCGCGGCCCAGGAACTGCAGGATGCAGATGCCGTGCCCGTAGGGATCGCTCAGGTGGGCGATGCGGCCCCAGTTATGCGAGACGGCCGGGTCTTCCAGGCGCGCGCCGGCGGCCACCGCCTGCTCGACCGCGCGGTCCGCGTCCTCCACCACGACGTCCAGGTGTACCGGCGTCCAGTGGCGCGCGTAGTCGCGCGGCTGGCGCGTGGCGCCGGCTGCGGGCGTGCCGGCGGCCTTTTCCAGCAGATAGATGGGCGCGTCCGCCCCTGCCATCTCGGCTGCTTTCGGCCCCAGCCGGCGTCGCAGCGTCAGGCCGAAAGCGCGGTGATAGAAGTCGATGGCGTGTTCGAGATCGGGCACGTCGATGTTGACCAGGATGCGCATGGGGATTTCGTCTGCTGGATAAGGGCGAAAAACATATCATGGCCGCCGCGCCCGGTGTTACTTGCCAATGCGCTAAAGAACATCGCCGCCGCGTCCGTAAAAGACAGTACATGTGTTTGCCGATTTGGCGACGTCATTTCCGCAAGCGTTAGAAAAGCCCCGATCCGTGCGTTACCCCCATATCCCCTGGCTGCCTCTGTTGTTCTATCCTGCGCTGCCGGTGGCCGCCGCGGTGGGGTTGCTGCTGTGGCGCGAATGGCCGCCGGCCCTGACGCAGATCGTGCCGTTCGTGCCCTGGGTGATGGCGCTGATCGGCGTCGCCGTGTGCCTGATGTACCAGCGCGCGCAACCCATGGTGCTGATGCTCAGCGTGCTGGCCGCCACCGCAGGCTGGCCCGCGCTGGCCAGCGAGGCGCCCTGGGCCGTCGGGCCGGCGCTGGCGTGGTGGTCGCTGGCCTACACCATCAACGCCCTGTGGTCCGAACGTTCCAGCATGCTGTTGGACCTGGCCGCCCGCATCGGCCTGATCGCCGCCGGCGCGGCCGCGATTGCGCTGACCGGCAAGGAAGGCGTGAGCGATCTGCTCGGCATGTTGTCCGTGCAGGGCAGGCTGGCGCACTTGAGCGTGCCGATCGAAGGAATGATTGCCTTGCTGGCCACCGGTCTGACGCTGACGCTGCTGCTCTTGCGCTATGGCCGTCCGCAGCAGGCGGGGCAGTGGCTGGGCTTCGTGTGCATGGCCTGGGCCTTGCCGCGCGGGGCGGAGCACCCTATCGAACTGGCGCTGATGTCCACCGCGGCGCTGACGGCGCTGTGCATTTCGCTGGCGCATGAAGGCTTCCACATGGCCTTTCGCGACGAGCTGACCGGCCTGCCGGGCCGGCGCGCGCTGAACGAGAGGCTGCAGCGCATGGGCCGCGTCTACACGCTGGCGATGGCCGATGTGGACAATTTCAAGGCCTTCAACGACACCCACGGCCACGACGTGGGCGATCAGGTGCTGCGCATGGTGGCGGCCCAGCTGCGGCGCGTGCCCGGCGGCGGCCAAGCCTACCGCTACGGCGGCGAGGAATTCACCCTGGTGTTTCCCGGCAAGACCGCGGCGGAAAGCATGCCGCATCTGGAAAGCGTCAGGCGCTCCATCGAGGCCTACCAGATGCGGCTGCGCGACAAGCCAGCGCGCCCCAAGGCTGACCAGATTGGCCTGCGCCGCCGCAGCGGGCGCGATGCGCGCAGTGCCCGGCCGTTGCGGGTCACGGTCAGCATAGGCGTGGCCGAGCGCAGCGACGCCCTGCGCGCGCCCGAGTCGGTGATCAAGGCGGCGGACCAGGCGCTCTACAAGGCCAAGGACGAGGGCCGCAATCAGGTGCGAGCCTACAGCACGCGGCGGCGGGCGGGCGCGGCCTGACGCGGCCCGGCCTGACGCGGCTCGGCCTGACGCGGCTCGGCCTGAGGCGGCCCCGCTACTTGCCGGCCAGCGGCAGCGCCATCAGCGCTTCATCGTAGAGTTCGCCGTTCACGCACAACGCTTCGCGCTCGCGCCCATACTCGGTGAAGCCCAGGCTGAGGTACAACGCGGTCGCGGCCAGATTGTTGGCGGTCACGCTCAGTTGCACCTGGCGGATGCCGCGCATGCCCTCGGCGTGGGCAATTGCCGCTTGCATCAGCTGCCGGGCCAGGCCCTGGCCGCGCTGCGCCGGCGCCACGTACATGCTCCAGATATGCGCCTTATGGCGCATCTTCAGTTTGCGCTGCCGGCCCACGCCGATGATGCCCGCCAGGGCCTCGCCGCAAAACGCGCCGAACATCGCGCTGTCGTCCGAAGGCTGAATCCAGCCGCGGATATCCTCCAATGTCAGCGTGTGTTCCTCTTCGTAACTCGATCCGAACGATTCAGGGGTTTCCACCAGGGCGTCCAGGCGCAATTGGCGCAACGGCGCGGCATCGGCGGGAACAAGGCGTCGGACAATGGCAGGAGGCATGGGCGGCAAGTGTTGGGAATAGGGAACGTTTGGCTGTGGTTTGGGCAGTATAGGGGGGCACGCTGCCTATAATGGTCCTAACGCCGCTTGCGGTTTTCACAAAGGAGCCAATGATGTTCGGTTTCCTCAAGATAAACCAGGACGCCAAGCGCGACGAAGTCCAGGAAGAGTTCGTGGCGCGTGTGGCGGATGCCGCGCAGGAATTTGTCCAGGCAGCCGGTTCTACCGGCGCCGTGCTGGACTACACACCGTCCAGCGTCCATGCGTTGGACGAAGCGCTGGAGGCCGCCCACGTCGGGACCCTGCCTCTCACCCCCATGCAGACTGTCGGCGCTGCCGCCTACCTCTACGAGGTGGGACGTCGCGCGCATGGCGGCCTGTACGAAGTGTGCGACGACGAGGACCCGGTGGTGCTGGTCTGCGGCGAACCCGGAACCGAGGTCTGCTTCGGCGCCATCGCCAAGGTCGAGCGGCGCATCCGCTACGGGTCCGCCGAGGCCATCCCGCCCTATTTCGAACAGTTCCTGACGGCCTTGCAGGCGGGCGAGGCGAGCACCATCCGCTAGCGTCGCGCAACGCTCCGGGCGCCGGTTTGCTCCCCGACGTGGCCCGGGTTTCTGTGCTGAAAGCGTCCGCTTTTGGCGCGATGACAACGGCCGTCCGGGCCTTTCCGGGATTTCCCTTAGGACTGTAAGAAAAACAGCCCTACAATTCGGCCATTCCCGCCGCCCTGGCGGGTGCTCGCGCCGTCTGTCATCAGGCGGATTTTTACTAGAAGTACACTCGCGCCGCGATAAGCGTCCGAACCCGCCTTGCCCCCAGGAGCGCCTGCATGAAATTCCGCTTCCCCATTTTCATCATCGACGAAGACTACCGTTCCGAGAACGCGTCCGGTCTGGGTATCCGCGCCCTGTCCGCGGCGATCGAGGCCGAGGGCGTCGAGGTGATCGGGGTGACCAGTTACGGCGACCTGAGTTCGTTCGCCCAGCAGCAGAGCCGGGCCAGCGCCTTCATCCTGTCGATCGACGACGAAGAGTTCGACGTGGATTCGCCCGAGGACGTGGCCAGCGCCATCAAGAACCTGCGCGCCTTCATCGGCGAGCTGCGCTTTCGCAACGCCGACATCCCCATCTACCTGTACGGCGAGACGCGCACTTCCGAGCACATCCCGAACGACATCCTGCGCGAGCTGCACGGCTTCATCCACATGTTCGAGGACACCCCCGAATTCGTGGCGCGCCACATCATCCGCGAAGCCCGCAGCTACGTCGACAGCCTGCCGCCGCCGTTCTTCCGCGAGCTGGTCAAGTACGCGCAGGACGGCTCGTACTCCTGGCACTGTCCGGGTCACTCCGGCGGCGTGGCGTTCCTGAAGAGCCCGGTGGGCCAGATGTTCCACCAGTTCTTCGGCGAGAACATGCTGCGCGCCGACGTCTGCAACGCCGTGGACGAACTGGGCCAGCTGCTGGACCATACCGGCCCGGTGGCCGAGTCGGAATTGAATGCCGCGCGCATCTTCCACGCCGACCACTGCTTCTTCGTGACCAACGGCACCTCCACCTCCAACAAGGTGGTGTGGCATGCCAACGTCGCCGCGGGCGACGTGGTGGTGGTGGACCGCAACTGCCACAAGTCGATCCTGCACGCCATCACGATGACGGGCGCGATCCCGGTGTTCCTGCGTCCCACGCGCAACCACCTCGGCATCATCGGCCCGATCCCGCTGGAAGAGTTCCACCCGGACAACATCCGCAAGAAGATCGAGGCCAACCCCTTCGCGCGCGAAGCGGTGAACAAGAATCCGCGCATCCTGACGCTGACGCAAAGCACGTATGACGGCGTCATCTATAACGTCGAAATGATCAAGAAGCAGCTCGGCAGCTATGTCGACACGCTGCACTTCGACGAAGCCTGGCTGCCGCATGCGTCGTTCCACGAGTACTACCAGGACATGCACGCCATCGGCGTGGACCGTCCGCGCAGCCAGGACGCGATGGTGTTCGCCACCCACTCCACGCACAAGCTGCTGGCCGGCATCTCGCAGGCCTCGCAGATCATCGTGCAGGAGTCCGAGACCCGCAAGCTGGACCGCAACGTCTTCAACGAAGCCTACCTGATGCACACGTCCACCTCGCCCCAGTACGCGATCATCGCGTCCTGCGACGTGGCCGCCGCCATGATGGAACCGCCCGGAGGCACCGCACTGGTCGAGGAAAGCATCCGCGAAGCCCTGGACTTCCGCCGCGCCATGCGCAAGGTGGAATCCGAGTTCGGCAAGAACGACTGGTGGTTCAAGGTCTGGGGCCCCAACCGCCTGGTGTCCGAAGGCATCGGCAACCGCGACGAATGGATCCTGGAATCCAACGACCACTGGCATGGTTTCGGCGAAATGGCCGAAGGCTTCAACATGCTGGACCCGATCAAGGCCACCATCATCACCCCGGGCCTGGACATGTCGGGCAGCTTCGGCGAAACCGGCATCCCGGCCGCGCTGGTGTCCAAGTACCTGACCGAGCACGGCGTGGTGGTCGAGAAGACCGGCCTGTATTCGTTCTTCATCCTGTTCACCATCGGCATCACCAAGGGCCGCTGGAACACGCTGCTGACCGCCTTGCAGCAGTTCAAGGACGACTACGACCGCAACCAGCCGCTGTGGCGCATCCTGCCGGAATTCTGCCGCGACCATCGCCGCTACGAGCGCATGGGCCTGCGCGATCTGTGCCAGGAGATCCACGAGGCCTACCGCGCGCGTGACGTGGCCCGCCTGACCACCGAGATGTACCTGAGCGACATGGTGCCGGCATTGAAGCCGTCGGACGCCTTTGCCCGCATGGCGCACCGCGAGGTCGAGCGCGTCGACATCGACAAGCTGGAAGGCCGCGTCACCGGCGTGCTGCTGACGCCTTATCCTCCGGGCATCCCGCTCTTGATCCCGGGCGAACGCTTCAATCGCACCATCGTCCAGTACCTGCAGTTCGCGCGCGAGTTCAACCAGCGCTTCCCGGGCTTCGAAACCTACATCCACGGCCTGGCCGACGAAGTGGGTCCGGACGGCGAAAAGCGTTACTACGTCGACTGCCTGATCGAAGACTGATGTTCGATGTAGCAGTACTGGGCGCCGGCGCCGCGGGCATGATGTGTGCCGCGGTCGCCGGCCAGCGCGGCTTGCGCGTGGTGCTGGTCGACCACGCCGAGCGCCTGGCGGAGAAAATCCGCATTTCCGGCGGCGGCCGCTGCAATTTCACCAATATCGGCGCCGGTCCCGCCAACTTCCTTTCCGAAAACCCGCATTTCTGCCGGTCGGCCCTGTCGGGCTACGCGCCGCAGGACTTCCTGGCGCTGATGAAGCGCCATCACATCGCCTGGCACGAGAAACATCGCGGCCAGCTGTTCTGCGACGATTCCAGCGAATCCGTCATCGAGATGTTGCGCGCCGAATGCGATGCGGGCAGGGTGCAGTGGCGCATGGGATGTTCGGTGGCCGAGATCGCCCATGGCGAACAGGGTTACGAGTTGCGTACCAGCCAGGGCCCGATCCGGGCCGCGAAACTGGTGGTGGCCACCGGCGGCATGGCCATTCCCCAGTTGGGCGCCACCGATTTCGGCCTGAAGATCGCGCGGCAGTTCGGCCTGAAAGTGGTGGAGCCGCGGCCCGCCCTGGTGCCGTTGACCTTCGATGCCGAACAGTGGCGGTCCTTGTCTGAATTGTCCGGTGTGGCGCTGGAGGTCAATCTGAGCACGGGACAGGGCAAAGCCCGCGGTGAATTCCTCGAGGATCTGTTGTTCACCCATCGAGGCCTGTCCGGCCCGGCCATCCTGCAGATCTCCAGCTACTGGAAACCCGGCGAGCCCATCGTGATCGATCTGGCGCCCGGCCGCGACCTGGCCGAGGAGCTGCTGGCATCGAAGTCGGGCAACCGGCAACAGCTGCATACGGTGCTGGCGGGCCTCTGGCCCAAGCGCCTGGCCGACCGCTGGCTGCACCTGGCGGAGCAGGGCGGCAAACCCGGCCTGGCGGCGCTACGCCTGGCGGACGCGCCGGACAAGACCCTGCGCGCCTTGGCCCAGGACATCCATCAATGGACCTTGGTGCCTAGCGGCACGGCCGGCTACAAAAAGGCCGAAGTGATGCGCGGCGGCGTGGACACGCGCGGCCTGGACCAGAAGTCCATGCAGGCCAAGACCGCCGCCGGCCTCTATTTCATCGGCGAGGCCGTGGACGTGACGGGCTGGCTGGGCGGCTACAACTTCCAGTGGGCCTGGGCCTCCGGTGTCGCCTGCGGCAAGGCGCTCTAGTTTTTCCGACGGGGCAGGGCGCCGATAGGCCGGCGCTATGGCAGGAATTGGAAGCCTGTCGTTGTGATATTAAATAAAAATACTTATCATTTATGTTTCTGATAATGATCCAAACCCTGAACAGGGGGCGGATTCCACGGAGACATGCATGGCCTACACCCTTCCGCCCCTGCCTTACGCCTACGACGCCCTGGAGCCTCACATCGACGCGATGACGATGGAGATCCACTACAGCAAGCACCATCAGACCTACGTCAACAGCCTGAACGCGGCGCTGGAGGGCGCGGGCATCGCCACTGACGAGCCGGTTGAATCCCTGGTGGCGCGGCTGGAGCAATTGCCCGAAGCCGTCCGCGGCGCGGTGCGCAACCATGGCGGCGGCCATGCGAACCACAGCCTGTTCTGGGCGGTCATGTCGCCCGAGGGCGGAGGCGAGCCGGATGGCGCCCTGGCGGCGGCCATCGAAGCCGAGCTTGGCGGCCTGGCCGCTTTCCGCGACGCTTTCACCAAGGCCGCGCTGACCCGTTTCGGCAGCGGTTGGGCCTGGCTCTCGGTCACGCCGGCCGGCAAGCTCACGGTGGAAAGCAGCGCCAACCAGGACAGCCCCCTGATGCAGGGCAATACGCCCATCCTGGGGCTGGACGTGTGGGAACACGCCTACTACCTGAAGTACCAGAACCGCCGGCCCGAGTACATCGGCGCCTTTTACAATGTCGTGAACTGGCCTGAAGTGGCGCGCCGCTACGCGGCGGCCCAGCGCTAAGCGCATTCCTGGCAAGGAGGGCAGCGGCACATGAATACTTTCAGCCGTCATCGCGTGCGGCCGGCGGCCACCAGCATCAGCGTGTGGACCCTGGCCGTATTGGTGGCCTGCCTGGGCCTGCACCAGCTGTGGGCCTATCTGGACGTGCGCGCGCCGCACGTCGCCGACGCCCTGCTGGGCGGTCTGGTGGCCGCCGCCGCCACGGCGCTGGGCACCCTGCCCATCCTGTTCGCCCGCAGCATTCCGCAAAAAGTGCAGGACAGCATGTTCGGTTTCGGCGCCGGCGTGATGCTGGCGGCCAGCGCTTTTTCGCTGGTGGCGCCCGGTATCGCGGCGGGTCGCGACCTGGGCTATGGCCCTTGGGGCGCCGGGCTGACGGTGGGCGCCGCCCTGCTGCTGGGGGCGGCGGTGCTGCTGCTCATGGACCGCACGCTGCCGCATGAGCATTTCATCAAGGGCAGGGAAGGCATCGAGGCGCATCGTCTGCGCCGCACCTGGCTGTTCGTTTTCGCCATTACCTTGCACAACCTGCCCGAGGGCCTGGCGATAGGCGTGGGCTATGCGGGCAACGACGCCATGCGCGGCACCGCGCTGGCCACCGGCATCGCGATCCAGGACATTCCCGAAGGCCTGGTGGTGGCCGTGGCGCTGCTGGCTGCGGGCTACCAGCGCGCGTTCGCCGTGGCGCTGGGCATGCTGTCCGGGCTGGTCGAACCGCTGGGGGCAGTATTGGGCGCCGCCGTGGTCGGCTGGTCCGAGCCGCTCTTGCCCTGGGGCCTGGGCTTCGCCGCCGGCGCCATGCTGTTCGTGATCAGCCACGAGATCATCCCGGAATCGCACCGCAAGGGGCATGAGGTCTACGCGACCTGCGGCCTGATGCTGGGCTTCGTGCTGATGATGCTGCTGGATACGGCGCTGGGTTGAGGCCCGCGCGGGCATTCCCTGGCCGCGGCTTTCGTTGTATGCTTGCGCCGCTGTCACGCATGTTGCGGGAGAGAGCGGCCTGTACGTCCGGCCGCCGCCGAAGGCGCAATTCGCCCGGAATCGCTCAGGTAACCCATACCGCCCATGCTTGCCCCGTCCCGGTTTTCTCACCGTGTGGACCCGGCAAAACAGTACTCTGGAGAGACCTGGCGCCGCCCCTGAACTAGGGACATAGCGAGCAGCCCAGGCGCCGAAGGTGCAAACCCGCCATGCGGGGCAACTCTCAGGCAAAAGGACAGAGGGGCGGAAGATTCAGCCGTAGTGCAGGCGCAGGCCGCCGTGCACCACCGGCATTCCGTAACCCTGGCAACACTGCCGTCCCGGAGTTTCCGCGCATGTCCGCAACCCTCAAACGCACCCCGCTGGCCGAAGAACACGTCGCCTCTGGCGCCCGCATGGTCGACTTCGGCGGCTGGGACATGCCGCTGGCCTACGGTTCGCAGCTGGAAGAACACCACGCCGTGCGCCAGGACGCCGGCATGTTCGACGTGTCGCACATGCTGAACGTCGACGTCATCGGCCCCGACGCCTATGCCTTTCTTCAGCGCCTGGTCGCCAACGACGTGGCCAAGCTCACCGTGCCCGGCAAGGCGCTGTATAGCTGCATGCTGAACCCCCAGGGCGGCGTGATCGACGACCTGATCATTTATTTCTTCGCCGCCGATGAATGGCGCGTGGTGGTCAACGCCGGCACCGCCGACAAGGACGTGGCCTGGATGCAGCGCGTCAAGCAGGCCGGCCAGTTCGACGTCGCCATCACGCCGCGCCGCGATTTGGCCATGGTGGCCGTGCAGGGCCCCAACGCCCGCGCCAAGGTCTGGGCCGCGCGCCCGGCGTGGCAAGCCGCCAGCGAGCCGCTGACCGCCTTCGTGGCCGCCCGCGTGGGCGACGACACTCTGGTGGCCCGCACTGGCTACACGGGCGAAGACGGTTTTGAAATCGTGCTGCCCGCCGCCGAGGTCGTGCAGCTGTGGCGCGACCTGGTCGCCCAAGGCGTGCGCCCTTGCGGCCTGGGCGCGCGCGACACGCTGCGCCTGGAAGCCGGCATGAATCTCTATGGCCAGGACATGGACGAGCTGACCCAGCCCGACCAGGCCGGCCTGACCTGGACCGTGTCCCTGAAAAACGCCGAGCGCCGCTTCATCGGCCGCGACGCGCTGGAACAATTCGCCACCCCCGCCACCTTCATCGGCCTGAAGCTGCAAGAGCGCGGCGTCATGCGCGCGCACATGGCCGTGCGCACCAAGCAAGGCACGGGCGAGCTCACCAGCGGCACCATGTCGCCCACGCTGGGCGTGTCGATCGGCTTCGCGCGGCTGCCGCAAGGCGTGAAGCCGGGCGATACGGTCGAGGTCGACATCCGCGGCAAATGGGTGCCTGCCCTGGCCTGCAAGTTGCCGTTCGTGCGTAACGGCAAAGCGGTCGAACACTCGTAAACTCGAAGCTTCGCGCGAGCCGCCGGCCCCTGGGGCGACGGCCGCCCGCGCGAGGCGCGCAACACCATTCATCTACCCGCATTCCCTCAGGAGTTCCCATGAGTCTGCCCACCGATCGCAAGTACACCGAGTCCCATGAATGGGTCAAAGCCGAAGGCGACGTGTTCGTCGTCGGCATCACCGATACCGCCCAGGATCAATTGGGCGATCTGGTCTTCGTCGGCGACGTGAAGGTCGGCGCCAAGCTGAACGCCGGTGAAACCGCTGGCGTGGTCGAATCGGTCAAGGCCGCTTCGGACATCTACGCTCCCGTGGCCGGCGAGATCGTCGCCTTCAACGAAGAACTGGAAAACAACCCCAACCTGATCAACGAATCGGCTTTCACCGCCTGGATCTTCAAGATCAAGCCGGTCAACGCCGCCGACGCCGACAAGTTGCTCGACGCCGCCGGCTACGAAGCCGTCGCCAACGGCTAAGCCGCTGGTCCGGATCGGGCGCGCGAGCACCAGCCCGCGCCCGATCCGCAAGATGCAATACCGTCCGTTCTCCGACGACACCCGCTATCCCGAGATCTCTCCATGTCGCGCGCCCTAGACACCCATACCGACTTCATTCCCCGCCACATCGGCCCCTCCGACGCCGACCAGGCCGCCATGCTCGCCGTCATCGGCAGCGCCAGCCTGGACGCCCTGATCGAAGAAGTCGTGCCGCCCAAGATCCGCAGCCAGGCCCCGCTGGCGCTGCCCGCCTCGCGCAGCGAAACCGACGTGCTGGCCGAGCTGAAGCAGATCGCCGGCCGCAACAAGGTCTACCGCAGCTACATCGGCCAGGGGTACTACGGCACGCAAACTCCCAACGTGGTGTTGCGCAACATTCTTGAGAATCCCGCCTGGTACACGGCCTACACGCCTTACCAGCCCGAGATCTCCCAGGGTCGCCTCGAAGCCCTGCTGAACTACCAGACCATGGTCGCCGACCTGACCGGGCTGGACATTTCCAACGCTTCGTTGCTGGACGAAAGCACCGCCGCCGCCGAAGCCATGACGCTGGCGCGCCGCAGCGCCAAGTCGAAGAGCCCGGTGTTCTTCATTTCGCGCCACGTGCATCCCCAGACCATCGAAGTCGTGCGCACGCGCGCCGAAGGCCTGGACATCGAGATCGCCATCGGCGACGAGGCCGAGGGCCTGCCCGAGTGCTTCGGCGTGCTGCTGCAGTACCCGCACAGCACAGGCTCGGTGGCCGACTACCGCAAGCTGGCCGAGGCTGCGCACGCGCAAGGCGCCATCGTGGCCGTTGCGACCGACCTGCTGGCGCTGGCCCTGCTGGCCGCGCCGGGCGAATGGGGCGCGGACATCGCCATCGGTTCGGCCCAGCGTTTCGGCGTGCCGTTCGGTTTTGGCGGCCCGCATGCCGGCTTCATGGCCTGCAAGGACGCCTTCAAGCGCAACATGGCCGGCCGCCTGGTCGGCGTGTCCAAGGACGCGCAAGGCAACCCCGCGATGCGCCTGGCGCTGCAAACGCGCGAGCAGCACATCCGCCGCGAGAAAGCCACCTCCAACATCTGCACCGCGCAAGTGCTGCTGGCCGTCATGGCTGGCATGTACGCGGTGTGGCACGGCCCGGCCGGCATCCGTCGCATCGCCGAGCGCGTGCAGCGCAGCACCGCCATCCTGCGCGCCGAGCTGGTCAAGCTGGGCGTGAAGGTGGCCAACGACACCTTCTTCGACACGCTGCTGCTGGAGACCGGCGCGGCTACCCCGGCCATCCTGACCGCGGCCGATTGCGAGCGCATCAACCTGCGCCGCGTCGACGGCGCACGCCTGGCGGTTTCCCTGGACGAGACCGTCACCGTGGCTGACCTGCAGGCGCTGGTCAATGTCTTCGCCTCCGGCCTGGAGCGCGACGACGTCGAGCTCGACATCGACGCGCTGGACGCGGCCGCCGCTAGCGGCATTCCCGCCGGCGTGGCGCGCGCAAGCGCGATCCTGACGCATCCGGTGTTCTCCAGCGTGCAGTCGGAAACCGACATGCTGCGCTACCTGCGCAAGCTGGCCGACAAGGACCTGGCGCTGGACCGCACCATGATCCCGCTGGGCTCCTGCACCATGAAGCTCAACGCCACCGCCGAGATGATCCCCATCACCTGGCCCGAATTCGCGCTGATCCACCCGTTTGCGCCGGCTTCGCAAAGCCAGGGCTACAACGAGCTGATCGACCGTCTGTCGGCCGCGCTGTGCGAGATTACCGGCTATGACAACATCAGCCTGCAGCCCAACTCGGGCGCGCAGGGCGAGTACGCGGGCCTCTTGGCCATCCGCGGCTACCACCAGGCCAACGGCCAGCATCAGCGCAACATCTGCCTGATCCCGTCGTCGGCGCACGGCACCAACCCGGCCTCGGCGCAACTGGCCGGCATGGACGTAGTGGTGGTGGCCTCCGACGCCAACGGCAACGTCGATCTGGCCGACCTGCGCGCCAAGATCGAACAGGTCGGCGACAAGCTGGCTGCCCTGATGATCACGTATCCGTCGACCCACGGCGTGTTCGAGGAAGCCGTCACCGAGATCTGCGATCTGGTGCACCAGGCCGGCGGCCAGGTCTACCTGGATGGCGCCAACATGAACGCGATGGTCGGCGTGGCCCAGCCGGGCAAGTTCGGTTCGGACGTGTCCCACCTGAACCTGCACAAGACCTTCTGCATCCCGCATGGCGGCGGCGGCCCCGGCGTCGGTCCGGTGGCGGTGCGCGCGCACCTGGCGCCCTACCTGCCGGGCGTGGTGAACGAGCAGGGCAAGCTGCCCGGCGACGCCAAGGTCGGCCCCGTGTCGGCCGCTCCGTTCGGTTCTGCCGGCATCCTGCCCATTCCGTTCGTGTACATCGCGCTGATGGGCGCCGACGGCCTGCGCCGCGCCACCGAAGTCGCGATCCTGAACGCCAACTACATTGCCACCCGCCTGCGCGACCACTACCCGGTCCTGTATGCGGGCCGCAATGGCCGCGTGGCGCACGAGTGCATCCTGGACGTGCGTCCGCTCAAGGAAACCAGCGGCATCAGCGCCGAAGACATCGCCAAGCGCCTGATGGACTACGGTTTCCATGCGCCCACCATGAGCTTCCCGGTGGCCGGCACGCTGATGGTCGAGCCGACCGAATCGGAAGGCGTGGCCGAACTGGACCGCTTCATCGACGCGATGATTTCGATCCGCGAGGAAATCGCCCAGGTCGAGCGCGGCGAGCGCGATGCGGAAGACAACGTTCTGAAGAACGCGCCGCACACCGCGCAGATGCTGCTGGCCGAGGAATGGCTGCACGACTATCCGCGCCAGCAAGCCGCCTATCCGGTGGCCTCGCTGCGCGATGCCAAGTACTGGCCGCCGGTTGCCCGCGTGGACAATGCCTACGGCGACCGCAACCTGGTGTGCGCCTGCCTGCCGATCGAAGCCTACGCGTAAACGCGGACGGCAAGGCCCGGCGCCAGCCGGGCCCGGGCAAAAAAAATCCCCCATCCGAAAGATGGGGGATTTTTTCGTCCTGCGTCGGCTGAAATTTACTTCGCCGGCGCGGCCTTGCTGGTGACGGCGAAGTCTTCCGCGATGCTGAAGAACGTGTTGAGCATGATCTGCAGGTTTTCCTTGCCGATGCCGCCCTCCGAGTTCATGTCCATCTGCAGCACGGCCCGGTTCTTGTCGTCCAGGTAGGCGCGCGTCCAGCGGTATTCCTGGTTCCAGGCGTTGATGGCCTTGAGCGAGACCGGCTTCTTGCTGCTGTAAGTCGCGGTCACGACGAGGTCATGGCACTTCTCGGTGAAGTCGTTGCACAGGAAGTCGACGCGCAGCTCGCTGGCGCCGGTGTCGCGGGGATCCAGGATCAGGACAGGACCTTCGTCGCCATCCTGCTTGCGCGGGTTGTAGACCATGTCGTCCAGCATGGTCGTTACGGTGTCCACGTCGAAATCCTGCATGTAGCCGGCCGCGGAGGCGGTGTCGGCGGGGGCTGCCAGCTCGGCGCCTTCGGCCGGTTCGCCTTCCTCTTCCATGCCGTCCATGTCGTCGTCCATGCCGGTCGCGCCCAGCAGGCCCGCGAACAGTTCATCGGCGGGGATCTTCTGGCCGTTCAGGTCGCCCATGCCATCGGCGAAGTGGAACTTGCCGATGATGTTGTCGCCGTCGTTCTTGCCGACGTTGAGCATTTCAGCCATGCCGGACATCGAACGCATCTGGTCGTCGGCTTCCTCGGCGGCCTTTTCCGCGGTCAAGCCTTGCTTCTTGACGGCGTACTGCACGATCAGGTCGCGCACCATGGGCTTGGAGATGACCAGGGTGGCATCGATCTGCTTGATGGCCTTGACCATGATCTCCTGGGGAGTCAGATCCTTGACGTTGGGCGGATTGGTCAGGTCCAGCGTGAAGTTCAGCTTGCTTTCACCCTTGTCGGTTTTCCAGCTGATCGGATCGATGCTGAACGAGGGGTTGCCGTTGAGCAGCTTGCCGGCGTTTTCCAGCACGGCGTCGAACTGCTCGTCCTTCAGGCCTTCGTCGCTGGCGCCCAGCATGTACTGGCGCACGATCTGGTTGTAGGTGTCCGACAGTTGCTTGATGGCGGCGCCGTCCAGCTTGGCGAGCTTGATCACGGCCTGGCCGTTGCCCAGCGCCACGTCGTTCAGCGTGATGGTGCCGGTCTGGTAAGTGGCTTCGACATTGACGTTCTTGTCGTCTTCGGCCAGCTTGACGCCATAGCCCAGATTGTCCACCGAGACCTTGACGTCATCACCGGGGCGGGTGACGTCGATGCGCTTGAGCTTGACGCTCGAATCGCCGACGGACAGGCCGAACTTGCCCATGCGGCTGTTGACGTCCATGGTCAGGCCGGACAGCAGCATCTTGACGGGGTCATCCGACTTTTCGCCGTCCACCGACAGCGTTTCGACCAGGGCGTGCGCCGTGACGGCCTGCAGCGCGCGGTCGAAGGTGCCGTTGATCACCATACCGCTGAAGTTGACAGCGTTGCCGTCGTGCGTGATCTGCACGGGGGCGATATTGGCGGTGGAGGTGGCGAAGCCGCCGAAATTGATGACCGTGTCCGCGCTCAGGGGCGCCACCCCCTTGGTCAGCTCGAACAGTTCCTTGATGTTGTCGGTCTTGGCGAGCTCGGCGTGCGTGAACGCCAGCTTGGGGGCGATGGCGCCGCGCGCCAGGGCGCTCTTGGGGAAGGGGCCGTGTTCGATGGACGCGTCGAATTCGATCATGCCCTTGGGCAGGTCCTCGCCGAGCTTGTCGCCGTTGACCAGCGACACGCCATAGCGCGCCTGCGTCGAGAACAGGCCGCGTTCGTACTTCAGCTGATCGATGCGCAGACCGAACAGAGGCGTGATCTTGGCCAGTTTCTCGTTGGCTTCGGCCAGATGGCGCTGCGAGCTTTCCTCGATGCGCTTGCCGGTGTACCACGTGGCCCCGACCCAGCTTCCCGCTCCCACTATGACCACGCCGAGGGTGATCGCTACGCTCTTTTTCATCGTTCTGCTTGTATCGTTGATTGTCGAGTCATATCCGGTGACAGGCGGCTGCTTGTGGCCGCTGGACCCTGTTGCTGGCGTCCGCCATCGGAATACGCGCATTCATCGGCCTGTAAGGCCCGCGGCGAGTATACCGAGGCCGGTGGTCATGTGACCGCGCTCGCAGTTACAGAAGATTTCAAAATGAAAGCCGGCGCGTTCGCGCCGGCTTTTCAGGGCAAAAGGCCTAGGTCGCGGATTACATCGGATCCAGGGGATAGATCGGGCGGCGCACGTGCTGGAAATCGAGCTGGCCGTAATCCGAGGTGGTAACGCCCACGCCGGTGCATTCGATGACTTGCGTGGCCATGTCGGAGAAGCCCGCGCGCCAGTGCACCCGGCTCTTGAGCACGACGTAGCGCTTTTGCAGCGGATCGATGCCGGCCGACAGCAGGCAATTGATGTCGAAGGGTTCCTGGTGGCGCGACACGACCACGATCTCCACGCGGCCGGTATCGATCACGACGGTCAGGCCGGTGTCGTTGCGTACGCCGCGGTACATGGGGCCGCGGTTCAGGTAGACGCCGTCGAACACCAGCTTGACGCGACCGGTGATTTCCAGCGGTTCGCTGGGTTCCTTGATGGCGGGCATGGCCATCTTGCTGCCCAGCTTGAGCGTGATGCTCTGGCCTACGCCGGCCGTTGCTGCCTGCTGCGCCGCCTGCGGGTCGCAGATGGCGTAGAAGACCACGTTCTCCAGTTCCTGGTGCAGCACTTCGGCCAGCACGGCGGTGGTGTCCATGGTGCCGCCGGAGCCGGTGTTGTCGTAGTGGTCCAGCAATACGACGGGGCCTTGTTCGATGCCCTTGGCACGCGCGATGGTGGGCGCCAGCGGTTCGGGGTGGAACACCCAGTCGGCGCGGCCGTTCCAGGCCTGGTCCAGCAGTTCGTCGCGGTAGCGCTGCGCGTCGGCCAGGTTGCCGTCGGTACAGACCACGGCGCTCAGGCCGGCTTCACGGATGTCGGCGTGCGGGAAACCGACGAAGACCGAGGCGGCCAGCACGCCGCCGGCTTCCAGCTCCTTGCAGCGTTCCTGCAGCGGCTTGTTGGGCGCGGCGTGGGTGCCCTGGCACATGATGTGCGGCAGCATGGGCTTGTTGGCCCAGGACATGACGGGTTTGATCTCGCCCTTCAGGGTGCGTGCGATCACGTTCGCGGCGCGCAGGCCCGCGGCGCGGATGTCCACGTGCGGGTAGGTATGGAAACCGCTGATGACGGTGGCGTGCTTGACGATGTCATCGTAGATGTTGGCGTGCATGTCCAGCGTTACCGCCACCGGCGTGTGCGGATCGATCTCGCGCAGGCGGCGCAGCAGGTCGCCCTCGGCGTCCTCCACGCCTTCGGCGACCATGGCGCCGTGCAGGTCCAGCAGGATGGCGTCGTAGCCGCCGCGCTGGACCTCGTCCAGGACCAGCTTGCACAGCCGCTCGTGGGTGTCGGCGCTGGCGGGGCCGCTAGGCCAGGACTCGGCCGCCACCGGCACGACCATTTCGGCGCCTTCGCGGCGCGCCACTTCGATATAGCCGCCCAGGCCGCTGTCGGTATTCTCGTAGGCCTTGATGGCGCGTTCGCCGGCCAGGACTTCGGGATTGCCGCGGAAAAAGCGTTCAAGCGGGGTAGGCACGGGCGAAAACGTATTCGTCTCGTGCTTGATCATTGCCAAAAGCCAACGCATGGGAATTCCTGTGGGTTTGCTGTGGTGGATCGGTCAGGCCGCCCGGGGAGGCTGGGGCCAGGGGTGTTGTTCGGGCCGCATGCTTTCCCAGGCGCGCGCGATGCGCAGCACGCCCAGGTCGTCAAAGCGCGCGCCGGCGATCTGCAGGCCGATGGGCAGGCCCGCCTTGGTATAGCCGCAATTGACGGACGCCGCGGGCTGCTCGCTCATGTTGTAGGGGAGCGTGTAGCCGATGTGGTGCATGGTGGTCGCGACTTCATTGGTGGGCGACGGCCACTCGGCGTTGTAGGCGACGACCGGAGCCACGGGCGAAAGCACGTAGTCGTAGGGCGCGCAGGCCGCGACCGTCTTGGCGCGCACGTTCATGGTTTCGTAATAGCTGCGGAACACGTCCTCGCCGGACTGGCCGCCGCCGCTTTCCGCCCAGGTGCGGATGAAGGGCAGGATCTTGTCGCGGCGTTCCTGGGGCAGGGCTGCCAGGTCTATGGCCGAGCGGGTGCGCCAGAAGCGGTCCACGCCTTCCAGCATGGCGGGCGTCATCCAGGGCTGCATTGGCGTGACGGTGGCGCCGGCGGCCTCGAAGGCGCGCGCCGCGGCCTCGACCGCAGCGCGGATTTCGGGGTCCAGGGGCAGGCCGCAGCCGGCGTCCAGCAGCAGGCCGATGCGCAGGCCGCGCAGGTCGCGCTCGAGGTCGAGCCAGTCGAAGTCTTGGTAGGGCAGGCTCATGTGGTCGCGCGCATCGGGCTGCGACAGCACGCCCATCATGAGCGCCGAGTCGGCGACCGTGCGGGTCATGGGGCCGGCGCAGCGGCCCATGAACGGCGGATCGATGGGGATGCGGCCCAGGCTGGGCTTGAGGGTGGCGATGCCGCACCAGGCCGCCGGCAGGCGCACGGAGCCGCCAATGTCGGTGCCGATGTGCAGCGGGCCGTAGCCCGCGGCCGCCGCGGCGCCCGCGCCGGCGCTGGATCCGCCCGGGTTCTTGGACAGATCCCAGGGATTGCGGGTCAGTTCATGGAAGCTGGACAGGCCAGAGGACAGCATGCCGAAGTCGGGCATGGTGGTCTTGCCCAGCAGTACCGCGC